>NZ_JBOGDD010000558.1:0-19835 GCF_050701675.1 Mycobacterium sp.
CGAAAGCACTCATCGCGCCGGCGGAGACCGCCAGCGCGATGAGGCCGAGCAGCAGGAGTTCCAGAGAACCGACGCGTCGCCGGTACTGAGGTGGGGCGGCGGTCACCGCCCCATCCTGCCTGCCTTCCCTGTCAGGGGGATGGCCGAATCACGCCGACTTCAGAGCGTCGGTGAGCTGATTCGACGGCGACTGGATGCCGCACTGTGTCGTCAGGTCGCTGACGGGCTGCTCGAGACCCTTCAGGTCTGTGGCGACCTGCGGATTGTCGGCGAAGTACTTGTTGTATGACGTCTGCGCCTCGGTGGGCGACTTCTTGGCGATGTCGGTCAGCGCCTGGTCGGTCTGTGGGTGCGTCTGTAGATAGGTGCTCATGGACAGCTGCACAGAGCTCTGGGTGGTCGCCAGGCCGCTCGCGCTGCACTGGTCCGGCGCGGCGTTCGCGCTCGGCATCAGAATCGCCGCGGATGCGACGCCCCCCAGCAGGCCGCCGGCGAACATGCCGTACAGGCCGCGGCGGACCGTCGTTCCGGACATCTTCATCGTGTTCATCGTGAACCTCCTTCGGTCTGCGATGCGTTCATCGCAGCCCAAGGCCTAGCCATAATGCCCAGGGGTAAACACCCGCCGCCAAGTATCGCGGTCCTGGTCGGCGTCGTCCATGCAGGCCACGGCGCACTAATGGGACCCAGAAAATTCTTTGTCTAGCTCGCCTAGCCAGCGGGTGTGGCGGTGGCGTCTTGCTCCCGTTTGATCTCGAGTGCGATGTCGATGAGTTGGTCCTCCTGGCCGCCGATCAGCTTGCGCTGACCCGCCCGGTGCAGCAGCTTGTGCGCGGGCACGCCGTAACGGTCCGCTTGGCGGATGGCGTGCTTGAGGAAGCTGGAATACACGCCGGAGTAGCCCATGATCAACGCGTTGCGATCCAGCAGGCACTCCTGCGGCATCGCGGGGCGCACGACGTCCTCGGCGGCGTCGGCGATCTCGAAGAAGTCGATGCCGGTCTTGACGCCGATCTTGTCGAACACCCCGATCATGGCCTCCACCGGTGCGTTGCCCGCACCGGCGCCGAACCGCCGCGTGCTGCCGTCGATCTGCTTGGCGCCTGCGCGGACCGCCTCGACGGAATTCGCCACGCCCAGGCCGAGGTTCTCGTGGCCGTGGAAGCCCACCTGCGCGTCGTCGCCGAGTTCGGCGACCAACGCGGCAACCCGGTCGGCCACGCCCTCGAGCACCAACGCTCCAGCGGAGTCGACGACGTACACGCACTGGCAGCCCGCGTCGGCCATGATGCGCGCCTGAGCGGCCAGCTTCTCCGGGCTGATGGTATGAGCCATCATCAGGAAGCCGACGGTTTCCAGACCCAGTTCGCGGGCCAACCCGAAGTGCTGGATCGACACGTCGGCCTCGGTGCAGTGGGTGGCGATCCGGCAGATCGACCCCCCGTTCTGCTGCGCCTCCTTGATGTCGTCCTTGGTGCCCAGACCCGGCAGCATCAGGAAGGCGATCTTGGATTCGGTGGCCGTCTCGGCAGCCAGCTTGATCAGCTCCTGCTCCGGGGTCTTGGAGAAGCCGTAGTTGAAGCTCGACCCGCCCAGGCCGTCGCCGTGGGTGACCTCGATGACCGGCACCCCCGCGGCGTCCAGCGCCGCGACGATCGAGCCGACCTCGGCGAGAGTGAACTGGTGACGCTTGTGGTGCGAACCGTCGCGCAGCGACGTATCGGTCATCCGGACGTCCCAGATGGGATTGAAGAAGATGTCGGTACTCATGCTTGTCCTCCTGCAGTGGTCGCAGAGACCCGTTCCTTCGCGATCTCCTCGCCGACCTTCGTCGCCGCGGCGGTCATGATGTCCAGGTTTCCAGCGTAGGGCGGCAGGTAGTCGCCCGCACCCTCCACTTCCACGAAGACGGTGACCAGCGCCTGGCCACCCGAGTGCACCGAGGGCGGGTCGAACTGCGGCTCGTTGAGCAGCCGGTAGCCCGGCACGTAGGTCGCCACCTCGGCGGCCACCTCCTTGATGGACTTGGTGATCGCGTCCTGGTCGGCGTCCTCGGGAATGGCGCAGAAGATGGTGTCGCGCATGATCATCGGCGGTTCGGCCGGGTTCAGGATGATGATGGCCTTGCCGCGGGCGGCACCGCCGATGACCTCGACGCCTGCGCTGGTGGTCTTGGTGAACTCGTCGATGTTGGCGCGGGTGCCAGGCCCGGCCGACGCCGAGGACACCGACGCCACGATCTCGGCGTACGGCACGTCGACGACGCGGGAAACGGCGTACACCATCGGGATGGTGGCCTGCCCGCCGCAGGTGACCATGTTGACGTTCGGCGCGTCGAGGTGCGCGCGCAGGTTGGCGGGCGGGATCACCCCTGGCCCGACCGCGGCAGGGGTCAGGTCGATGGCGCGGATGCCCGCCTGGGCGTAGCGCGGTGCGGCGTCGCGGTGGACGTAGGCGCTGGTGGCCTCGAAGACCAGGTCGGGCTTCTCCTCGAGTGCGAGCAACCAGTCCACGCCCTCGTGGCTGGTTTCCAGACCGAGTTTGCGGGCGCGCGCGAGGCCTTCGCTCTGCGGGTCGATGCCGATCATCCAACGCGGCTCCAGCCAGTCCGACCGAAGCAGCTTGTACAACAGATCGGTGCTGATGTTGCCGGACCCGACGATCGCGACGGATGCCTTATTGGGCATGTGAACTCCCTCTATTCGAACGACAGGTGGACTGAACCTAGCCCGTCGAATTTGGCTACGAAATCGTCGCCGGGACGTGCATCTATCGCACGCGTGCACGACCCGGGCAGGACGATGTCACCGGCCCTCAGCCGCACCCCGAACTGGTCGACCTTGCGGGCCAGCCACGCGACGGCGGTGACGGGATTGCCGAGCACCGCATCGCTGCGACCCTCGGCGACGACCTCACCGTTGCGGGTCAAGACGGCCGGGATGGCCCTGATATCCACGTCCTTGGGCGACACCCGCTCCTTGCCAAGCACCCAGCCCGCGGATGACGCGTTGTCGGCGATCGTGTCGCACAACTTGATCTTCCAGTCGGTGATCCGGGTGTCGATGAGCTCGATCGACGGAGCGAACGCGGCCGTCGCGGCGAGCACGTCGTCCTCGGTGCAGCCCGCGCCAGGCAGGTCGTCGGCCAGGATGAAGGCCACCTCGACTTCAACGCGCGGATAGAGGAACCGGCCCGCCGCAACGGGCTTGTCCTCGAAGACCTCCATCTCGTCGAGCAGGTGACCGTAGTCGGGCTCGTCGACGTTCATCATCTTCTGCATGGCCTCCGACGACAGGCCGACCTTGTGACCGATCACGCGGGCGCCCTCGGCGACGCGCTGACGGATGTTGATCAGCTGAATCTCGTAGGCATCCACGACGTCGATGTCGGCATACCCGTCGGTCAACGGCGTCGTCGACACCTTGCTGCGCTCGGCCTCGGCCAGCTCGGCGGCCAGTTCGTCGCGTACCTCAACGGACAACATCGGTGAAGTCCCCTCGTTTCGTCGACCGGCGCAGTTGTGGGTCGGCCGGACAATTCTATAACGTGTTCTACATGACTCAGCAGGAGTACGACGTCATCGTGGTCGGTAGCGGCGCCGCCGGCATGGTGGCCGCACTCACCGCCGCCCACCAGGGACTCTCGACACTAGTCGTTGAGAAGGCTCCGCACTATGGAGGATCCACCGCACGTTCGGGTGGTGGCGTCTGGATTCCGAACAACGAAGTCCTCAAGCGCGATGGGGTCAAGGACACGGCCGAGGCAGCCCGCACCTACCTGCACACGATCATCGGCGACGCCGTTGCGCCGGAGAAGATCGACACCTATCTGGAGCGTGGTCCGGAGATGCTGTCGTTCGTATTGAAGAATTCGCCACTGAAGCTGTGCTGGGTGCCCGGGTACTCCGACTACTACCCGGAGGCCGCCGGCGGCAAGGCAAGCGGTCGGTCCGTCGAACCGAAGCCGTTCGACGCCAAGAAGCTTGGCGCCGACGAGAATGGCCTGGAGCCGCCGTACGGCAAGGTGCCGATGAACATGGTCGTGATGCAGCAGGACTACGTCCGGCTCAACCAGCTCAAGCGCCATCCGCGCGGCGTGCTGCGCAGCCTCAAGGTCGGCATCCGCGCGACGTGGGCCAAGGCCACCGGCAAGAACCTGGTCGGCATGGGCCGCGCACTGATCGCGCCGATGCGGATCGGACTGCAGAAGGCCGGTGTCCCAGTCGAACTCAACACCGCCCTGACCGATCTGTACGTCGAGGACGGGGTCGTGCGCGGCATCTACGTCCGAGACTCCAACGCGCCGGAATCCGATGAGCCCAGGCTGATCAAGGCTCGCCGCGGCGTCATTCTCGGCAGCGGCGGATTCGAGCACAACGAACAGATGCGGGTGAAGTACCAGCGGGCGCCGATCACCACGGAGTGGACCGTTGGCGCGATAGCCAACACCGGTGACGGGATCCTGGCCGCCGAAAAGCTGGGCGCCGCACTCGAGATCATGGAGGATGCCTGGTGGGGCCCGACGGTCCCGTTGGTCGGCGCACCGTGGTTTGCCCTGTCCGAGCGCAACTCCCCAGGCTCGATCATCGTCAACACCAGCGGCAAGCGGTTCATGAACGAGTCGATGCCCTATGTCGAGGCGTGCCATTGGATGTACGGCGGTGAGTTCGGCCAGGGCGAGGGCCCCGGCGAGAACGTGCCCTCCTGGCTGATCTTCGACCAGCAGTACCGAGACCGCTACATCTTCGCTGGTCTTCAACCGGGACAACGCATTCCGAAGAAGTGGCTCGAGTCCGGCGTCGTACTCAGGGCCGACACCCTCGAGGAGCTGGCCGAGAAGACCGGTCTGCCGCTCGGCGAGTTCTCCGACACCGTCGATCGGTTCAATGGCTTCGCCCGTTCGGGTGTCGACGAGGACTTCCACCGCGGCGAGAGTGCTTATGACCGCTACTACGGCGATCCGACCAACAAGCCCAACCCCAACCTCGGCGAGATCAGCCACGGTCCGTACTACGCGGCCAAGATGGTGCCCGGCGATCTGGGCACCAAGGGCGGCGTCCGCACCGACGTGCACGGCCGCGCCCTGCGCGACGACGGTTCGATCATCGACGGTCTGTACGCCGCGGGCAACGTCAGCTCACCGGTGATGGGGCATACCTATCCCGGCCCTGGCGGAACCATCGGACCCGCCATGACGTTCGGGTACCTGGCCGCCCTGCACCTGGCTGGAGCCGCGCCGGCGGCGACATCCGACGCTGCCGCCGGGTCCGGGACGGTCTGACATGCCGATCAACCTCGACGAGGCCATCGGCGCCGAGCTGCCTGCAGTCGAATTCTCCTGGAGCAGTAGCGATGTGCAGCTGTATCACCTCGGCCTTGGCGCGGGCTCGGATCCCCTCGATGCGCGCGAGCTGCGCTACCTGACCGACGAAACGCCGCAGGTGCTTCCCACGTTCGGCAACGTCGCACAGACGTTCGGTATGACCGAGCCGCCGACGGTGAAGTTCCCCGGCATCGACATCGAGCTCTCCCGCGTGCTGCATGCCAGCGAGGCCATCACGGTCCCGAACCCGATCCCGCCGTCGGGCACCGGACGAGCCGTCACCAGGTTCACCGAGATCTGGGACAAGGGCAAGGCCGCGGTGATCTGGTCCGAGACGACGGTGAGCACGCCGGACGGCGACCTGCTCTGGACGCAGAAGCGGTCGATCTTCGCCCGTGGCGAGGGCGGCTTCGGCGGCGAGCGCGGCCCCTCCACGTCGGCGCAGCCACCGGACCGTGCGCCCGACGCCGAGTTGGCCATCCCGACGCTGCCCCAGCAGGCGCTGCTGTACCGGATGTGCGGAGACCGCAATCCACTGCACTCCGATCCCGAATTCGCCATCGCGGCGGGCTTTCCGAAGCCGATCCTGCACGGCCTGTGTACCTACGGCATCGGTTGCAAGGCACTCGTCGACGAGTTCCTCGACGGGGACGTCTCGCGCGTCGGCTCGTACGGCGCTCGCTTTTCGGGAGTGCTGTTCCCGGGCGAGACCCTGAAGGCCAGCGTCTGGAAGGACGGCGGCAGACTACTGGCCGTGCTCTCTGCGCCGGCCCGCGACGACGCCGTGGTGCTAACGGGTGTGGAGTTGACGCCGGCCTAGCGCGGTGCGCTAGAACCCACCGGGAGCCGCAGACGTCGGGGAGTGGGGGTTCTCATCCCGCCAGCGGACCGGTCGGCGCAGTGGATTGCGCCGTCGAATCACGTTGATTCACATCCCCGCTCGGTGTTCCACCATTCGGCCACTGCAGCACCGACGCGCGTGGCCGCGACGACCCATGGATGTCTGCGTCGAGGAATCGATGATAGAACCGGGTGAGATTTCGACGCGATAGCTCCCAGGACAGCTCTTGTTCGACCCTTCGGCGCCCCAATTCCCCCATCCGCTGGCGGCGCTCCGGGTCCTTCAGTAGATCGTCGATCGCCCGTGCGAACTCGAGTTCGTCGTTGTCCTCGACGTAGACAGCAGCGTCGCCTGCCGACACTCTGGTCTCGACGAGGTCAAAGGAAACCACCGCCCGCCCCATGGCCATGTATTCGACCACCTTGTTCATCGTCGAAACGTTGTTGAAGGGGGTGACGGGGTCGGGCGACAGACAGACATCGGCGGTGGACAGGCAACGTCCGATGAAATCGTCACCGACCCAGCCCGCGAACTCCACCATGTCCGCAATCCCGAGTTCCTCGGTGAGGCAGGTTAGTTCATCGAGCGAGTCACCCGTTCCCATGAGGATGCAGTGCACGTCGTCCCGCCCGAACTCGTTACGCAGTAGCTCCACGGCCCGCAGAGCGTAGTCCACTCCGTCCTGCGGCCCCATCACCCCGAGATAGGCGAGCAGAAAGGGCTTGCCATTGCGTAGACCTGCATCCGGGGCGCGCCTGACGAAGCGGTCCAGGTCGGGTGCGCTTCGCACCACGACCACCTGATCGGCGGGCATTCTGCCGCGCTCGATCGCAATCTGACGGTAGTTCTCGTTCGTCGAGATGACCGCATCTGCCGTCGCGAAGGTCAACCGTTCGGCGATCCGCGTGACCCAGTACAGCGCTCGCCCGCGGTTGGGAAAGCGTGAGATGAACAGCTCGGGCACCAGGTCGTGGTGATCGAAGACGAACTTCGCGCCCCCCAACCGCAGCACCAGCGCGATCAGGAACAACAGATCGGGCGGGTTGCATGCCTGTACGACGTCGATGCGCCCCTCGCGGCGCACCCGCAGAGCCAGCCGCAGCGTGTGCCAGAGGGCGGTTGTGTATTCGCGAAGATAGCTGAGTGGGCCGCCATTCGATCCGCGGAGCGGGTACCGCAGGATCCGGACATCCTCGATGACGGCTTCGCGTTCGCGGTCGTGATCGGTGCCGGTGGGGCAGATGACGGTGACCTGGAACCCTGCGTCCGTCAAGGCCCGGCACTCCTGCCAGACGCGGCGGTCAGCCGGCACGGACAAGTTCTCGACGATGACCAGAATATGCTTGCTCATACGCCAATTCCGTTCGTGCGCTGACTATTCGGAGCGACCCGTCCACAGCGAACAGTTCGGAGGGACCTGGCGTTCACATCCCGCCAATCGTGGAACCAGCCCAGATACGCGTCGTCACTGGATGTACGTCTAGTCGGCACCGATGCCCCCTTCCCCCGGCGAGATGATCACACGGGTCGCAAAATTCGGTCGGTTAGCCCGCTGCGCAGCGCGACCCCGTGATTCTGTGAAGTTACCATCCGTAAATTACCTCTGCAACGATTTTTAGCAACTATCTAGAGATTCGGTGACGATGGCGTGGCACGCGGTGTCGCGACAACGGATGGGCGATCGTCACATACCGATTTCCTGTGTGTTCACGTCGATCATGGACGTCTCGTGACGCCCTCCGGCGACCACCGTCGATGGGAAAACGTTCCATCGCGTGCGGATTTAGCAATGTCACCCTGCTCGGTCACCGACCTCCATCAAGCCCGGGTCGAGCTGATCCCGATTGACCCGCCCAATCGCTACGAGCAAACTGGATGGCGTGTCGGTGGCCGCCCGTCGATACCATCTGTCCATGGCAGATCAGCGAATGCGCACGCCGCTTCTGGCCCTGGCCCGGGTCTGGGCGTACCCGCTGTGGTGGGGCGTCGGCCGATCGAAGGCGGCCGAGCTGGTCTTCCAGGACGTCGATTGGTGGGTCAGATGCCTCGAGGACCCCGACCTGCTTGCCTTGAAGCGATATTCCCGGTTCGCCTACCTTGCCGGGGCACTGACGGAATTCCGCACCCTCGTCCACTATCGGCTGCGGACGGCTCCAGTCGTGGTTCGGCTCCTGATGCGCACGCTGTACCGCCCGGCCGCGAGCCTCAGCCTCGAGGCCGATCGGATCGGCCCTGCGCTGTTCATCCAGCACGGCTTGGCAACCATCGTCGCTGCCGAGAGCATCGGCAGTCACTGCTGGATCAACCAACAGGTCACCATCGGCTACACGGCCACGGGACGACCGACTCTCGGTGACCACGTGCGGGTCTGCGCCGGCGCGGTCGTGGTGGGCCCGATCACGCTGCACGACGGGGCGACCGTGGGTGTGAATGCGACGGTGATGCACGACGTCGGCGAAGGCGAAACCGTCGTCGCCCCGCTGGCGACCACGCTCCAGCGCGCGCGTGGCGACGACGGGCCGAATACGGGCCCGACGGGGTGAGAAGCCTCAAACGTCTGAGGTTGGTCGTCGACGCACCACTCTCGGCACCCAGAGCAGATCCGGAATGACCTGCGCAGCGAAGATGCCCAAGGCCGCAGCGCAGGCCACGCCCACCGCGCCGAACCTCCCCGCGACCTCATACCCGAGCCCGATGCTGACGATGGCCATCACCAACGTCCACGACGCCTGCCACCGCGCCTCCTGCGGTCGGGTCAGCAGCACGAACGTCGGAAGGTGGATGGCCTGCCCGACCAAGATGGCGCCGAACGCCAAGGCGAGCCAGGGCGATACGTCGATTCGACCACCGGACAACACGTTCGCGGCCCACGGTGCGAACGCGACGAGGGCGATTGCCGCAATCAGCGCGGCGCCACCCAGCGTGCAGGACAGCCGCCACCACATCCGGATCGTCTCCTCAGTGGCCAAACGCCGCTTGACGAAGGCGGGCCAGTATGCGAATGCCGCAGTGGAGAGCACCTGCCAGCAGACGGCGTAGAGCTGTGCGATCACCGCGTATCGAGACAACTCTCCCGGTGTCGACAGATGCGCAAGCAGGACCCGGCCGGTTTGTGCGCCTGCCGGCAACCCGACACCGACCACGAACAGCCAGGCGGACCCTGCGAGCAAAGCGGAACGGATCGCGTCTGGCCCCACCGGGGCGAATGCCGAGAGTCCCAGACCCGAGAGTCGCAGCGCCAAGGCCGTGCCGATGATCTCACCGAGGAGCAGGCCGCCCAACGATGACGCCGCATACCAGATTCCGTCGGCGTCGGTCAGGCGCAGCAACAAGGTGAGAACGAGGCTGAAGGCCGGACAGCTCATCAACACCAACGTGGCCAACGGGTTTCGGTCGATGCCAATGAGGATGCGGACGCCGAGGCCGGCCGGGATCGTGAGGGCGAAGAGACATGCCACTACGGTGATCGCCCAGCGGTCGTCCGCCCCGCTGGAGAATCCGACGAGCGAGGCCCAACGGTCCAATGTCATGACGCCGAGCGCGACCACGATGAGTGCGACCGCCACTGCGCACAGCACGTGGTAGGCGCGACGGATGACGTCGGCGGCGTTCGGATCGGTATTCGGCCCCGTCAGTTGCGCGCTGGCACTGAGAACCGTAGCGCCGATGCCCAGATCGGCGAATGGGAAGAGCAGGGTGATGGTGGTGATCAGCGCGACCAGCCCGTAGACCGCCTCTCCCGTTTCGCGGATGATGATCGCCGTGTTGATCAGGCTCAGCAGGGCGGTGACGGGAGTGCCGAGGATGCGGTACACGGGCCCGTACAACAGCGCCCTGCGTTCGGCCGGAGCGAGGCGGGCCTGGTCGGTGGTCATCAGGTGGCCACCACGCGCAGCCGCCGCAGCACGACCCTGGCCGCGTTGAGCATGGCATATGAAAGCGCGAATGGTCCCGGACGGCCATAGCGTAGTCCAGATCTCATCGAACGTCGGACTCCGCCAAGGGATTTCGCGGATACCGCGGCGCTGACCGCGCTGGTGCACAGATAGTCGCCGAGCACACGTGGAGATTCCGTCGAGAGGTAGTGCAGTCCCCACTCGATGTACTCATCGGTGCGATCGGCCGGGTCGCGAGAGAGCGAAGGGCCCATGACGTTGTAGGTACTCAGCGCGTCGGGAAGCTGTACCAGCCGGACCTCGGGGACCGCACGCTGGACCCGGATCAGCCAGCTCGGCTCGTCGTGGGGCTCGTCCGCGTGGGCGTCCCAGCGGACCACGCGGGCCAATTCGGTGGGAAAGCACAGCGTCGAGGTCTGCAACATGGCCCCGCCGAAGCCGAGGTCGGTGAACCGGAACAGATAGTCGCTGATGGACTCGCCGGGCTGGACGAGCCGGCGGGGCCACGTCCGCTCCCTTCCACCCGGGCCCCGAACGACCGTCCGCGACGACGCGATCCAATGCCCGTCATCCAGGGAGTCGACGGCGCGCAGTTGCCTGGCCAGTTTCGTCGGGTGCCACTCGTCGTCGTCGTCGAGGAGAGCGATCACCGCGCCCTGTGCCTGGTCGATGCCCATCTGCCTGCATCGCGCGGGACCGCTCGGGACGTCGGTTCGACACAACACGATTCGGTCGTCCGAGGGCACGGAGAAGTCTTGGCACGTGTCTGCCACCACGATCACCTCGGTGATGGGGTAGGTCTGCGCCAGAACGGATTGCACCGCGCGCTCGAGCGAGGGCCGACCGACCGTGGGGATCACGACACTCACCGTCGGCATCATGGCGGTGCTGGTTGGCGGCGAAAGTGGACGGCGCAGAACAACAATGCGATGCACGCGTGGCCGGCCAGCATGTTGTAGGTCCACGGAGCGTACAGAAGATCCCAAACTCCCTGCAGTGCAACCGCCAACGCAAGCGGAGCCCACCTTCCGAAACGGGCGTTGTTCCACGTGATGGCGAGGCAGGCGAAGAGCAGCCACAGCGGTAGCAACGTCGCGAGCACACCGCCTTCGGCCCAAGAGCCAAACAGCACCGAGTGGGTCGCCGAGTAGTCGAAGACCGGCAGGCGCCAATACAGCTCGAACGGGAACGTTGGCGGATATCCCATGCGAACCCCGAGATGTTCTGCCTGGGTGTATAACTCGGGCGGGAAGTCGTTGGCGCTGCCCCAGCCGAGAAGCGGTTTCTGCAGAATGGCGGTGATGTTCATCGGTGGCTCGGTGCGCCCGGCGAGCATTATCGGTAAGTCAGTGGCCTCTTGTTCCAGTGTCTTTCGCTGCAGGGCGGGTCCGAACAATCCGGCCCGCGCGGCGATCGGCATCACGTATGCGAACACCAGACCGAACAGGATGATCAGCGCGAATTGCCAAACCCGCCGCAACCGCGAGCCCAGGTAGCGGCGTACGAGCAGGATCGCCGCCGCCAGAAGGCAGACCAGCGCATGCGAGCGGAAGTTGAGGCCGAGGCTGGCCAACCCAACGAGAGCGAGGGCGAGCGCCGGTACCACCGGCCGAGCCCGGGCGGTGATGAGTCCGAACAAGACGACCACCGTCACCGATTGTGCTATCCCGTACTTCCACAGGTTCAGGAAGCCCCCGGTGTGAGTGAGCTCGATTCCCTTGACCAGAAAGAAGATGATGGTTCCCGCTGCGATCCCACTGAGCAAGAGGGCGATCCGATCCAGCAAGCCCGCGGTGAGCACCGTGAACCCCATGAGATAGAGCGAGAATCCGGCCGGTGCAACGGCGTTGGGCCACAGCACACTGACGCCGTTGACGGTGCAAGAGGCCAGGAACGAGATCCACCCCAAGGCGGCCAGTACGAGTGGGAGCAAGTCGGTCCCGCGGTGCCTCATCAAGAAGAACCCAGGCACCAGGAGCAGGCACACCACCGAAAGCATCGTGACGGTGTAGTTCGCCACCTGCACCGCCGACAGGGCACCGATGACAAGCACTGCCGCCTGACCGAAAAGGCTTCGCCGTGCCTGCAGAGGCCCGTCGATTGACGAAATGATGGGAAGGCCGTCGTCGACCGCGGCAAGCCCTTCTGGAATGGAACTCGGCACGAGTAGTAACGATAGCTGTTCAAATGCGTTTGTGCGGATTATGCTCACTTTCGATAGTGTGGGGTTCACTTGGTTGTTTGCCGGATGGGGGGTGGGGTGAGTGTCGTCCGTCGGATCGACACGATCGCTGGCAGCGCGTCGCGGAAGGCCCTACGAAAAGGGCCGCGGATTTGCTGCACAGTTACTGTGGGTGACAGTTTCTCGATTGGTGTTCACCCAGGTCTGGTGCCCCAACGGGCTGCGGTGCGCAATCCTGCGGTGGTTCGGCGCAGACATCGGCGACGGGGTGCTGATCCGGCACGGAGTCACGGTCCAGTGGCCGTGGAAGTTGTCGATCGGAGACAACTCCTGGGTCGGGACGGGCGCTGAGCTCTACAACCTCGACTCGATCGAGATCGGCTCTGACGTGTGCATCTCGCAGGGGGCGTATCTGTGCACGGGCAGCCACGACATGCGGTCGCCGACGTTCGAGTTCGACAACGGCCCGATAGTCGTCCACGACGGCGCATGGCTGTGCGCGCGGAGCACGATCCTGCGCGGGGTCACCGTCGGCGCGAACGCGGTGATCGCAGCCACGTCGCTGGTGGCCTCCGACGTCCCTGCGGGTTCGATCGTGCGCCCGCCGCAGGCGAGCATCGGCACACTATGACCGGGATGCGAATACTGCACGTGGTCACGCTGCTGAGCACCGATGGCGCGTACGGCGGACCGATCGGCGTCGCACTCAACCAGGGCGCGGAGATGATGAAGCGCGGCCACCAGGTCACCATCGTCGCCGCCACGAGAGGGTACGACGTGGTGCCCGAGCAGCTCAACGGCGTACCGGCGAAGTTGTTCCCGGCCCGAACCCTGTTGCCGGGCCTCAGTTTCGCGGGCATGGGCGCGCCGGCGCTCCTCCGCTGGTTTCGCCGGAATGCGGACCGCTTCGACGTCGTGCACATCCACTTCGACCGGGGTCTCGTCGTGTTGCCGGTTGCGTTCGCCGCCCTCCGGCGGCGCATCCCCTATGTATTGCAGACACACGGAATGGTCGTGCCATCGAGCCGTGCACTCGCGGCGCCGGTCGACGCGGTGTGGACGCGAAGAATCCTTCGCTCCGCGGGAGCCGTCTTCTACCTGACACCCAAGGAGCGCGAGCAACTCATCACGGTCGCGGGAAGCGACCTCCGGCTCCTGCCCTTGCGCAATGGGGTGCCGGAGTACCCCATGGCTGCGCCCTCTGGTGGGCTGCCCGAAGTGCTGTTCGCCGCCCGGATGCATCCGCGCAAGCGCCCCATCGCCTTCGTCGAGATGGCCAAGGACCTGCTCGAGGTCGGCATCGATGCGCGATTCACCCTGATCGGGCGCGACGAAGGCGAGGGTCCCGCTCTTCGTGCTGCCCTCGCGGGCCAGACCCGGATCACGTGGGAGGGGTCACTCCCGCCCTTCTCGGTGCCTCAACGCATGGGGTCCGCGAGCGTATACGTGTTGCCGTCGGTCGATGAGCCGTATCCGATGTCGGTGCTCGAGGCAATGTCGGTGGGTTTACCCGTGGTGGTATCCGAGGACTGCGGCCTCGCCGATCTCGTCGAGCGTACGGACTGCGGAATCGTCGTAGAACCAGCGGTTCCCGCATTGGTGGCTGCAGTGAAGACCATCCTTGGCGACCCGGCGCTGGCGCGGGCCATGAGCGGCCGAGCACGGGACGCAGTGCGTCGAGAATTGTGCATGACCGAGGTCGGTGACCGCTTGACGGCCTCGTACGCCGACGTATTGGGCAGTGTCCGATGCGCATCGTGATGACCTGGCGCCGAACGCTGTTGGTCGCTCTTCTGCCGATCGCGCTGATCGCGGAGCTGGTCATCGCATCTGTCTTGGTCAACGCCGCACCCAGGACTGCGCAGGCGCCGTTGAGCATCGCAGTCGTCGGTGACTCCTACAGTGCGGGGCGGTACAACCGGGTTGTCTGGCCGACACTCCTTGCGGAGCGCACCGGGTGGTCGGTTGCCAATTTCGCCCAACCCGGCTCAGGCTTCGTCGCCGATGGCCAGGGCGGGCACGCATTCACGTATCAGGTGGACCGTGCGCAAGGCACCCACTCTCGGATCGTCCTCATCGTCGGTGGAATCGCCGATGCCGGACTGTGGGACAAGACGCGAATCGGCATCAGTTTCATCGACGCCACCAACAAGACCAAACTCGATGGTCAGCGGGTCCTCGTCGTCGGTCCGACCTGGTATGAGACGCCCGTTCCCGATGACGTCAGGCATGTCTCCGCCGCGATCAGCGACGCAGCGCAACAGGCGGGCGTTCCCTTCCTCGACGCACTCGACCCGCCCTGGCTGACCGTCGCGCAGATGCGCGACGACCTCAGCGGGCCGACCGATGAGGGACAGTCCGTCATCGCGGACAGGATCGCGGCGTGGGTGCGAACGGAGGTCGGCCGATGAGTCGCCTGCACCGGTGGGACGTCGCAGCGGTCGTGCTGGTTGCGATCCTCATCGTCGGGCTCGGGTTCGCCATGCGCCCACAGGACACCCCCGCCCGAGCGGCGGACCCGTCGACGGTCCACGTCGATCGTCCGCAGTCTGCCGGGCAGGCGAGCGTGTCGGCATTGTTCATCGGCGACTCCTACACGCTCGGATCTGGATCGGCGGAGATGTCGTATCCGTGCATGGCCGCCGTGCAGACCGGCTGGTTGTGCCATCTGTCAGCCACGCCAGGAACGGGATTCGTCAGCGGGGGCACGGCCAACAGATTCGTACTCAATCAATACTTCGGGCCGTCGAAGTCGTTCATCGAGCGCATCCCCCACCTCGCCGCCCAATTTGCACCGGACGTCGTGGTGTTCGACGGTGGCCGAAACGATCAGCTTGCCCCTGTCGAGGAGGTGTACCTAGCCATGGTGGCGACGCTCCAGGAAGCTGCTGAGACATGGCCCGCTGCCACGATCATCGTCATCAGGCCCAGATTTCTCGAACGCCCCGACGACGATCTGGGTTACGACGACGCCTTCTTCGATCGCCTCGCCGAACAGGTCCCCCGCGCCGTCGTCATCGACCCGATCGGCACGTTGAGCGACACCGACACCTCCACCTTGTTGAAGAGTGACGGAATCCATCCGAATCGACGAGGCGATCAAGCGATCACCTCGGCACTCGTCCAGTCCCTGTCCGCACACCGGCTCGCGAATCCGGCATGAACAGCGCGGCCGGAGCTCACATGAACGGCACCCTCGTCTCCTACGGTCGAATACTCCGCACTCGATGGCGATGGCCGCTCTGGGGCGGGCTTCTGGCGGTCGCCGTGATGACGATCTTGCTCATCGTTCAGCCCCCGCTGTATCGTTCGCAGGCAACCATTTTCGTGCGCACCCCCGGCGACGTCAGCCATGTCGTGGACGGCGGAGACTCGTACGGCCAAGCTCGCGCCAGGACCTACGCCAGCCTAGCCAACAGCCAGAGCGTATCCGCCAGGGTCATCGCCAATCTCGGGCTGGACATGGATCCAAACGCGTTGTCGGGCCGCGTCGATGCGGCGAATCGTCCCGGCACGGCGTTGATCGACGTCGCGGTGAGCGCACCAGCGGCGGATGAGGCCCGTCAGACTGCCAGCGTGCTGCTCTCCGAATATTCAGCCACCGTTCGCACACTCGAGTCCGTCCCCGGCTCGTTGGTCCCGCGCGCCGAACTCGTCGTGGTCGACCCGCCCGGACCACCCGTCCGGGTAGTCGCCTGGGGGGCTCCCGTTCTTGCGGTCGTCGGCGGGGCAGCCCTGATCGGGTTGGTACTCGGGGCACTCGGGGCAGTGCTTCGGTCGACGTTCGGACGGTCAATCGGGGCGCAAGACGACATCCCCCAAGCCGAGAGGGTGACTCCGTGAACCTGAAGGACTTCGTCACCACCGTTACGCGACACTGGGTTACGTTCGTCGCGGTGGCCGCAGCGGTGCTGGTGGTCGGCTCGATCGCCATTGTGTCGACACCGGCGCAATACATCTCCTCTACCCAACTCCTGGTGTCCATCGACGGTTCGACGACGGCGGACGCCTATCAGAACGACGACGTCGTCGCGGGGCGCGTCAACTCCTACATCGGCTTGCTCACGAGCGACGTCGTAGCGCAGCGAGTCGTCGACGAACTGGGCCTGCCGGTCAGCGCCTCCGATCTCGCCGCCCGTATCAGCGCTACCAACGTGCCACCAAGGACCTCGATCATCGATGTCGCAGTGACCGACCGATCACCGACCGGCGCACAACGAATCGCCCGGACTCTGGCAGCGGAATTCATCGGTTACACAGATGCATTGGAGACACCCACCGGAGAAGACCGCCAGAAGGTTCACACCCGGGTGGTCACCAACGCGACCGAACCGCACGAACGGGAGGCCGAACGCATCGTCCTCGCCCTATTGACCGTCGCCGCCGCGGTGGTGCTGGCATCGGTGGCGGTATGGATCCGATCACGGATCGACCCGATTCTCAGATCGGCCGACCAAGCCGCCGCGGCCGGCTTGACTGTCATCGGGACACTCACCAAGGACCCACGCGCCGATACGGACGGTCTCGAGCAGTACCGGCGCCTGCAGAAGCGCCTGCGGTCCCTCGCCGGTTCCCAACCCGATGCCGATCACGGTCAGGTGATCGTATTGGCTTCCGCTGCAGACGAATACGACATCCGAACAGTGGCATCCGAGCTGGCCCGCGCCTTCGAGGTGATCGGAGGCCGCTCGCTCGTGCTCGATGCCTGCAGTTCACCGCCAGATGGCAGCGGGCCGAAGACGGTATCCCTCAGCGAGTGGGCAGCCACCCCCGACCAGTTGGCGGCGAAGGCGACCGCCGAGTTCTTCGACGGGCTGCGCAACGATTACGACCACGTGCTGGTTGCCGCACCCCCCGTCCTCTCGTCGGTCACGGCCGCCATTCTGGGTAACCACGCCGATGCAGTCGTCCTGGTGGGGTACCCAGGGCGCACCAGGCGCCGCGATGCCGCGCGAGCGTCGGATGACCTCCGGGCGACCGGGACTCCGCTCACCGGCGTCATACTTTGGCAAAGATCTACGAAGCACTTGGACCCCTCGGGTCCTGAATCAAAAAAACCTCGGTTCACCTTACAAAGAGCTGGTGTAACCGGTAGCATTGGCGTCTTCCTCGGGGTGGGCGCTGTGGGTGTGTGGCAAATTTTAGAACGTCTGCAATCTGCGCTGTGAAGGGAACGTTGTCTTGGACCTCTTCGATCTACTGAAGTCGTGCGTTCGCCGCTGGTACGTGTTGCTACCGGTCCTGGCAATAGTGGGCTACTACGCCTACGGCGCCTACACCTCGGCAATACCCGTCTATTACGCGAATACGGTGGTCGGCCTCGCTCCACCGAACTCCCGCGTCGAACACGTCGACGCCGGAGTCCCCCTGCCACGCAACGGACTTCTCGATGCAGGCGGAGCCACGATGATCGCGAACATGACCGCGCTCGGATTGCAGCAGCCCGCCGTTCTGGACCGTGTGGCAGCCGAAGGCGGCCTACCCGACTTCTACGCGAAGCTGATCCAGGTACCCCCCTCCGTCCCGCAACCGCCGATCATCATGATCGAGATCACCAGCGCCAACCGGGACGCGGTCACGAGGACGCTCGAACTTGCGACGAAACAGGCTGAGCTCACGCTCAAGTCGTTACAGCAGGAAGCCGGAGTGTCCGATGACCAGATGGTGCAGATGTTCGTCGTGGCACCCCCGACGCCACCGGTCGGCGGCATGCCGAGCCGGATGAAGTCGACGCTGATGATCTTGATTGCCGGTGCGGGGCTTTCGATCGTGTTCACCGTGTTGTTCGACATCGCATGGCTCCGCGCGAAGGCTCGGCGGAGCGAGAAGCGATCGGTTCGAGCGGGAAAGGCCGGGTCGGCCGCGTCCGATGACTCCCAGGACCTCGTCCGACCGCCACTCAATGGCGCGTCGGTCGCTGAAAGCACAGTGGACGCCGGGTGACCGCCGCCACCGTCGCACCCGGCGCGGGGGTCATCGCGGCAACGAACGGTACGGTCGACGGCCGCGAACGCAAGCCGGTGCTGCTCGGGGCGCTGTGCATCCTGATTTCGATCCTCCCGGCCTTCTCGGTCGCTCCCGGCCCGTTGAAGAGCAACGGATCGCCGGCCAAGATCCTGTCGGTACTACTGTTCGGGCTGGCCGTGCTGGGCTTCGTCGCCGCACGCAGGACCGCCGCAAGACGTTCGGTCCGCCCTGGCGTGGTCATCATCGTTCTCTTCTTCTTCCTTCAACTGACCATCTACGCAATCGGGCTCACCAATGATGGGAGTTCACTCGTCGAAGCGTCCAAGACACGGGCGTTGATAAGCCTCGTCGCCAACGTCGGCGTCGCTCTGTACGCCTTCGCCCGGGTGCGCACCGCACGCCAGCGTGACTTCGTTCTCGGTTGTCTCGCAATCGGTCTCGCCTTCGGGTGTTTCGTCGGGCTCATGCAATCATTGACGAGTATCGACCTGCGGTACCTCTTCGAACCACCCGGCTTCGTGCAGAACGTCGAGTCGGACACCACCGATCTGGCCGAGCGTTTCGGCGCCAAACGCGTCATGGGCACCTCCCAGCACGCCATCGAGTTCTCGGTGGTGTCTGTCGCCGCGATGGCGCTGACGTTGTACTTCGCGCGCCACACCGCCAGACCGGTCGTACGCATCGGCGCCCTCATCGCATTCGTCATCGCTCTGGTGGCCATGCCGGCATCGGTATCCAGGAGTGGCGTCATCGCGCTCGCCGCCGCCGTCGCCCTCTACGTGTGGAACGTGAAGGTCCGCCATCTGGCGGTCGGAATCGTGGCCGCCGCATTGGCCGTCGGCGCCTACATGCAGATGCTTCCCTCGGTCGCCAGCGCCCTGTGGAACACGATCATCAATTCCGAGGAAGACCCGAGCATCATGTCGCGTACTTCCGACTATGCGTTGGTGTCGAAGACCTTTCACGCGCACCCGATTGCCGGTCTTGGGCTTGGCGCCTCGCCGCCGGCCGAGTACGGATATCTGGACAACCAGTGGCTGCAAGCGGTCGTCCAGGGCGGCCTCATCGGTGTCGCGGCCATGGTACTGCTCACCGCGGGTGGCTTCTTCGGGATCGCCGCCGCGCTGCGCAGGGCGACCAATCAACGCGAGCGGGACCAGGCGTACACGCTCGGAGCGATTTTCGTCGCAACCATGGCGTGTAGCTTCACATTCGATCTGTTCGCATTCGAGCAGGCGTCACGCATTCTCTTTCTCATAGTCGCCCTTCTGTGGTGCGACTTCAGCTCTCCGCTGGACGAACCCGTCGCCGCACCAGCGGGTTCCAGCCAGGCACCCGATTAGGGGCGACTCAGATGGCGAAGACGATTGTTCGTCGGATGGACACCGCCGCATCGGCTGGGCCCCTTGGGCAGAACTCCGCGAAGCCGACCCCGGTCTGGTACCGATCGCCGATTCTGGCGGTCGTCACCCTGCTGGCGATCTGGCGGCTGGCCTTGGCCTTCGTCCTGCCGTATGACCGATTCATCGCGCTCTTCGATGACGATGCCTTCTATTACTTCGGTGTCGCACGACACATCGCCCAGGGGAACGGGTCGACGTTCAACGGCATCGACCCGACGAATGGC
>NZ_JBOGDD010000559.1:0-6315 GCF_050701675.1 Mycobacterium sp.
CGCCAGGCGAGGCGCTCGGCTAGGACGGTCTGCGGCCGGATGCCGCGCAGGCGCAATCGAAGTCGCCCGCGAGGCCCCGCGGAAGATCGTCGCCGCGGAAGATCCCGCTGGCGCGCGTGGTCACCGACAGCGCGTCCGCGGCCAGGATCATCGCCGCACCGGTCCACGTGGTGCGTTCCACCGGCCATCGCTTGCCATCGGAGAACACCAGGCCCGTCCAGTAGGAGCCGTCCGTCTCACGGAGGTGCTGCATGGCCCCGAATTGCTCACGGGCCCTTGTGGAGTCGCCAATCGCGTCGAGCGCCATCACCAGCTCACACGTCTCTGCCCCGGTCACCCATGGCCGGTGGTCGACGCAGCGGATGCCGAGTCCTGGTACGACGAAACGGTCCCACCGCGCGTCGATGCGCGCCTTGGCGGCATCCCCGCGCATGGCGCCGCCCAGCACCGGGTAGTACCACTCCATCGCGTGGTCGTCCTTGAGGTTGAACGACTCGGGGTGCTCGGTGATCGCGTGGCCGAGACTGCCCACCGCCACCTCCCACTCCGGTTGCGACTCCCCGATGTAATTGGCCAGAGCCAGTGCGCACCGAATACTGTGGTAGATGCTCGCGCAGCCAGTCAGCAGCGCTTCCGGCAGAATCTCCGATTCACTTCTGGCCCAGGCAATCTCGCCCCCGTCGAACTGCAGGGTGAGCACGAAGTCGATGGCTCTGCTCACGACCGGCCACATGGTCTCGGCGAAACCGCGGTCACCGGTGATCAGTACGTGGTGCCACACCCCGGTGGCGACGTACGCGCAGAAGTTGCTGTCACTGTTGGCGTCCTCGAGCACGCCGTTGCGCATCTGGATCGGAAACGAACCGTCCGCGCGCTGAACGCTGCGGCACCAGTCGAAGGCCCCGCGGGCCTGCTCCCACAGTCCCGCGACGGTCAAGGCCATGGCGTTCTCGACGTGGTCCCACGGATCGGTGTGGCCGCCGTCGAACCACGGCAGCGCCCCGGAGGACTCCTGCGTCGCCGCGATCGACACCGCCGTCTGCCGACATTCTTCTGGCGTCAGAACACCTGGCACACCAGGAATCTCGTGACGCCGCATCGATTCAGGCCGCCGGCTTCTGGAAGTAGAGGGCGACGCTCTTGCCGATCAGCGGGTTGAGCAGCGACTCCGCACTTCGGGTCAGCCACGGCCGGGACATCATGTCCCACACCAGCATCTTGTGATACGCCGTGACGGCGGGATGGCTGGTCTTGTCAACGCCCACAGCGCATTTCAGCCACCAGAACGGTGAGTGCAGCGCGTGCGCGTGATGGCGGTGATCGAACCGCATACCCCGTGCCGCGATCTTGTCATGCAGTTCGTCGGCCCGGTAGATGCGGATGTGACCGCCCTCGTTGGCGTGGTACTCGTCCGACAGGACCCAGCAGACCTTCTCCGGTAGCCAACGCGGCACCGTGACGGCCAGCCGCCCACCCGGCTTGAGCACCCGGACCAGCTCGTCGATCGCGGCCTCGTCCTGCGGAACGTGTTCCAGGATCTCCGAGGCGATCACGAAGTCGAAGGTGCCGTCGCCGTAGGGAAGGTCGAGCGCGTCACCCTTGACCGCCTGGCCCGTGGCCGAAGCGGGCGCCTCGCCCTGCTGCTGCATGGCCTGCAGGATCGCGTCGACGTTGTTGAGCTCTTCGACGTCCTGATCGAACGCGACGACGTCGGCGCCTCGCCGGAAGGCCTCGAAGGAGTGCCTGCCGGCACCGCAGCCAACGTCGATGAGGCTGCTGCCCGGACTCACGCCCAGACGGTCGAAGTCGACGGTCAGCATTCCGCGGCTCGCTTCATCGCTCGTTCGTACACCGAAACCGTCTGAGCGGCAACGGATTCCCAGCTGAAGACGTCCACGGCCCGCTTACGCCCGTTGGCGCCGAGCCTGCGCAGCTCCAGCGGAGAGTCAAGCAGTTCGCCGAGCACCCTCGTCAGGTCGTCGACGTCGCCGGGGCGGACCAGCCTGGCGCATACGTCGTCGTCGCCGACCACCTCGGGCAGGGCACCCGCCCGGCTCGCGACGATCGGCGTGCCGCTGGCCATCGCCTCGACGGCGGGCAGCGAGAATCCCTCGTAGAGCGAAGGAATGCAGGCAACCTCGGCCGAGGCCAGCAGGTCGGCCAGCTCGTTGTCGGTGATCCCGCTCGAACTGTGCACGATGTCGGAGATGCCGAGCTCGGCGATCAGCTTCTCCGTCGGCCCGTTCGGCTCCAGCTTCGAGACGAGCTGCACGTCCAGGTCGCGCTCGACGCGCAACCGGGCGACCGCGTGCAGCAGGTGGCTGACGCCCTTCAGTGGAACGTCGGCACTGGCGATCGCGATGATCCGGTTGCGCACCCGGTTCTCGCTGGGCCGGAACAGCTCCGTGTTGACGCCGAGGGGCACCACGTGCAGCTGATCGGGCGAGACGGCGAAGTCCTCGGCGATGTCAGCTGCGGAGGACGACGACACCGTCAACAGCTCCGGAATGCGACGGGCCACTTGCTTCTGCATCTCCGCGAAGCCATACCACCTGCGCACCAACGGCTTTCGCCACCACTTTGCGGCGGCCACGTCGACAACGCGGTCGCGGGTGATCGGATGGTGCACCGTCGCCACGACCGGCAACCCGAGCTTGGCGATCGCCAGCAGGCCGTCACCGAGGCTCTGGTTGTCGTGCACCACGTCGAACTCATCGCGGCGATCGGCCAGGATCCTGGCCACGCGCAGGCAGAACGTCTTCGGCTCGGGGAAGGCCGCCGTCCACGTCGACAGGAGTTCGAGTAGGTCGATGCGGTCGTGGATCTCGCTGGGCCGCGGAATGCGGAACGGATCGGGTTCGCGGTAGAGGTCGAGGCTCGGCACCTTGGTCAGGCGTACCCGGGGGTCGAGACCACCCGGATAGGGCTGACCCGAGAAGACCTCGACGTCGTGGCCAAGTTCGACGAGACCGCGACTCAGATGGCGGACGTAGACGCCCTGCCCACCACAATGCGTCTTGCTTCGGTACGAGAGCAGGGCAATTCGCATCTATTTCACCGCGGCCAGAGTCGGGATGTGCGCTCTGGACATGTGTCCAGACTATAGTTTGACTGGCTATCCGACGCAACGCGACCGAACTGTGCTGCCTTCGCGCGAGCGGCTCATCCGCCCTCTCTGACTACCACAGACGCCGTGCCGATGTCCCTCGTTGCCCTTCGCTAGCTCGGCGGAAAGCCACCCGTCGCGACCGGGCCCCAGCGCACCGGCGTGACCCTGATCAGGCACTTGCCCTGATCGACCATCGCTTGCCGGTACTCGTCCCAGTCGGAGTGCTCGCCTGCGATCGCGCGGAAGTAGTCGACCAGCGGCTCGACCGCATCGGGCAGTCCGATGACCTCCGCAGCACCGTCAACCTGGACGTACGGACCATTGAACTCGTCGGAGAGAACGGTCACGCTGGCGCGCGGATCGCGGCGTATGTTGGCCGCCTTGGCCCGCTGCGGATAGCTCGCGATCACGATCCGGCCGGCGTCGTCCACGCCTGCGGTGACCGGGGAGCTCTGTAGCGAGCCGTCGGAACGGAAGGTGGTCAGCACCATCTGGTGCCTCGGTCGGACGAAGTCCAGGAGGGTCGGGAGATCGACGGCGTCGGCGGTGGCGAGTTTTCGGGCCATCCCCCAACCCTACGACCGGCGATCGGGCTTGCGCTTGAGCGTCCACGAGGGGATCCAGTGCGTGACGGGCCTGCGGGCGGGGCCGTAGGCGATGTCATAGGTCACCAGCCCCCACCAGAAGCCCTGCTCGCACAGGCCCCAGCAGCTGAGCAGCCCCTCGACGATCGAGTGCATCTGCAAGCCTGCCGGGTTGTACCCACCGGACCGATGCGGTTCGCGCGGGAAGACCGCCGCGAGGTCGACCAGGACGGCCACCGGTGGGTCGACGCGGCGGAAGGCCTGCTGCACCGGCTGACCGTGGTAGCCGATCGACTTGAGCTCTCCCACCGATCGATCATATGTTCGATTGCGGTCCCGGCAGCCGGTACCGAGGAAGCACCAACGCGAACGGCCTGCCGAACCCGAGACCGGCCAACCGCGCGGCCCGGACGGCACTCTTGGACACCGACCGCACCTCGCCGGACGACGGCTCGTAGCAGCGCAGTGTTTCCGCCTCGACCTCGACGATCAGCACCCAGTGCCGCGGGATGGCGTTCCCGACGAGCATGGCGACCGGCCAACGCGCGCTCACTGCGCGCTCGACGTCGGCGAGTGCGTCACGACGGCGCAGGAGACGCCAGCCGTACCGCACGCCGTACCCGGCACTGTGCGCAGTGATCGTCCTGGCCATGCCCCATGGCGTCGTGCCGAGCGCGCGCGGCCAGATCCGGTTGGCTGCGGCGTGAACCCTGTCCTGCTCGGCGTCGAACCAGGCCGGGTCGGTCAGACCGGCGTAGCCGGGATCGAGAAGCGCGCCAGCCACCACGGCGACGGCAGGCCCGCAGGACACCCCGTCACGCTGCCTGAGGTGCAGGGTCGCGAGCTTCACTCGAGCCAGGCTAGGCCGATCCGGACCGGCGGGAAGGCGATCCGCCTTAGTCTGACGAGCATGCGACTCTCCACCCGAAACCAGCTCACCGGAACCATCACCGAGGTCAACCTCGGCGCGGTGATGGCCACCGTCAAGGTCAAGCTCGACGGTGGCGACCAGACCGTCACGTCGTCGATCACGAAGGACGCGGCCGAGGATCTCGGGCTGACGGTGGGGATGCCTGCCACGGTGTTCATCAAGTCGACCGAGGTTGCCATCGGCGTCGAGTAGGACCGGCGCTGGGGCGATTCCCGCGCCGCGCGAGCGGGTATCAGTGAACACATGTCTACTGAACCCGCGGCGACATGAGCTTCGATCTCACCCCGACGATCGCCCAGCACGACCTCGCGCGGCGGACGCACGAGTTCGCCGCGGAGGTGGTCCGCCCGGTCGCCAGGGAGTACGACAAGCGCCAGGAATTTCCGTGGCCCGTGCTCGAGGAAGCGGCCCGGCGCGGGTTCTACAGTCCGCTCTTCTACCGCGACCTCATCGGTGACCCGACTGGGCTCTCCCTTCCCATGTTCATGGAGGAGCTCTTCTGGGGCTGCGCGGGGATCGGTCTCGCGACCGTGATGCCCGCGCTCGCCCTTTCGGCGATCGGCCAGGCCGCGACGCCGGAACAGATGCTCGAATGGGCGCCGGAGTGCTTCGGGACGCCTGGCGATCTCAAGCTGGCCGCGCTGGCGATCTCCGAGCCCGAGGGCGGCAGCGACGTGCGGAACCTGCGAACGACCGCCAAGCGAGACGGTTCGGGAAGGGACGCGGACTGGATCATCGACGGGCACAAGATGTGGATCGGGAACGGCGGCATCGCCAACGTCCACGTCGTGAACGCCGTCGTCGACCAGGAACTGGGCCACCGCGGGCAGGCCCTGTTCATCGTCCCTGGCGGCACGCCGGGTCTGCAGATGGTGCGCAAGCTCGACAAGCTCGGCTGCCGCGCATCGCACACCGCCGAGTTGAAGTTCTCTCGCGTGCGGGTTCCCTGCGGCAACCTGCTCGGCGGTCAGGACAAGTTGGACCACAAGCTGGCCAAGGCGCGCGAGGTGGTCGAAGGCGCGAAGCGCTCGGACTCGGCGACGCTGGGCACCTTCGAGCAGACGCGACCGATGGTTGCCGCTCAGGCGCTCGGAATCGCAAGGGCCGCACTGGAATACGCCACTGAGTACGCCAACCGGCGGGAGGCCTTCGGCGGCCCGATCATCGGCAATCAGGGCATCGCCTTCCCGTTGGCGGACCTGGCCACCAAGATCGACGCGGCACGGCTGCTCACCTGGCGGGCGTCATGGATGGCCGCCACGGGCGTGCCGTTCCACCGCGGCGAGGGCTCGATGTGCAAGCTGATGGCCAGCGAGACCGCCGTCGAGACCACCGAGCGCGCGATCCAGACGATGGGCGGCTGGGGTTACATCACCGACCACCCGGTCGAGAAGTGGTACCGAGACGCCAAGCTGTACACCATCTTCGAGGGCACCAGCGAGATTCAGCGGATCGTCATCTCCCACGCGCTCGGCGCGGCCGACGGTGCGCCGCCGATGCACGTCGACCTCGAACCGACCGGCGGCCCGTTCAACGCGATGTTCGGCAGGGGCACTCCCGCCAGGACGCGGGTCGCCGACCGTGCGATGTCGTTGCGCGACCGCGTTCCGCGCCCTGTGGTGCAGCTCGCGATGAAAGTGCTTCGCCCACCGCGGAAGTGAGGCTTGAAACGAGTAGGGCCCCCTCCGTTC
>NZ_JBOGDD010000560.1:0-12233 GCF_050701675.1 Mycobacterium sp.
TGGCGGCTTTGGCTACGGCCTGGGTGGGCCCGGTCAGGCCAGGGACTTCGTCCTGCCCTGGCTGCAGCTAATCCTCGGTGACACACTCGGTTTGGATCTACGCTCCATCACTCCCGAGGGAACTCTCGCACCGGTCATTCCGGCATACGAGTCGCTGATCCCGACGTACGAGCAGTCACTTCGCGACGCGGAGGATCTGGCTCGCCACGAGGCGCGGAACCTGACCGAACACCTCGCTGCCTGAGCCGCGGGCGCGTCCGCCTCTCTCGGCCGCAGCCTATATCCGCAACGGCTTGGGGATCGGATTCTTGAGCCAGTTCATCCTCGACGCCATCGGCGAAACCGGCTTGGCCACAGTGCGAATCGCCGACCGCGACCTGCAATGGCGGCTGTACGTCGCTGCGCTGGCAGCCCGGACTCCCAGCGCGGCGGCGACCGCGCTGCTGTCGCTGGTCGGCGACGTGACCGTGTCCTAGACGATCGCGGTGGGCCGCGACGCAGCGGACGTGGCCTTCTCCCGGAGCAGGGCCAGGGCCTGCAGCAGATAGGTGCGGAAGACCGCATGGTTCTCGCTCATCGGGAAGTGGCCGATCTCCTTCATCTCGATGAACTCGCCGCCCTTGATCTGCTTCGCGGTGCGGGCGCTGTCTTCCGGAGTGGTCAGGTAGTCGTAGTCGCCCGTCAGCATCACCACCGGACACCGGTCACCGTCGATCTCGCCGAGCTTGTCGCGCAGATCGTGGTCGACGGAGTAGAAGTACAAATCGCCCTTGAACGCTTCCGATCCCTGGCTGTAGTAGAACCAGGTCTTCCACCGATCACTCTCGGGGGACTGCGGAGCCATCAGGTCCCAGACGCCGCTGGCGCAGACCTGTGCGGCGTTGGCATGTGGATGCTGCCACCAGTCGAGGTAGAAACCCGGTGAGTAGTCCGCGCCCTCCACCGGAATGACGCCAGCAAAGCGGTCCGGGTGGCGTAGGGCCAGCTGCAAGGCGATGTTGCCGCCGAACGAGGAGCCCATGAAGATCGGGTCTTCCAGCTCCAAGGCGTCGACCAGCGCCACGATGAAGTTCGCGTAGTGATCGGCGGAGAGTTGGTATTCCTCTGTCCACCATTGGGTGTTCTCCGGCGGATCGGACTTGCCGTGCCGGGGCAGGTCGTAGGCGATGACGCGGTAGTTCTTGGTGATCTCGTCGTCCTCGAGGAGGCCGCGCCACTGATGGTTGTGACATCCCGCGGTGTGCTGGCAGACCAGCGGCTGGCCCTGTCCGTTCTCGAGATAGAACACCTTGTACAGAAGCCCGTCGACGTCGACACCGACGTAATGCCCGGTTACTGGAGAAATCTTGCTCATGGCTCGTCCTTTGAGTGGCGGTGTGAACTATTGGGCGATAACGGATTTAGACGGGGACGCCAACGGCGCGCAGGAGCTCGAACTGGCGGGTGAAGCACCGCAGGTTCTGCATCAGCACCAAGATGTCGCCCTCGAGTTTCAGGTCGCGCTGAAAACTTGCCGACCAGATGCCGTGATACATCGGGGCGGGTACGGGGACGCCGAAGTTTCGCCACGTATCGGCGCTGGCGCGCAGCGCGAACTGGTAGGCCACATCCAAGGGGCCGGGATCGACGGCGACATTGACGACCTTGCCGCGACTGACCTCGACGACGAACGTCCGGTCCGTCATGTCCAGCAGATACGAACACGTGAAGTACTTGCCGTGCGCCTGTATCTCGGGGTCTTCGTTGCTCGCGTTGGCGAACGCGTCGGCCCACTCGACGGCAGTCGTTGCCGACGTCGTGACAGTCATGATGATTCCTTATCGGGACGTGAAACCGAGGCAGGATTTCTGCCCGTTCATGCCGGGCCAGCCGGTTGGAACTCCGTGCCCATTCGGGCTGCCCTGCATGATGCCCATCACACCCGCCGGCAGTTGTGAGGTCCAATACCCATCGGCAACGGATCGATAGGCAAGAACTAATGGTGGTCATCGGGCTCCTGAACTACCGTTGATCTGTGCTCCCCTCGCTGGACCTGCGACTTCTGACGTATTTCGTCGCGGTCGCCGAGGAGCTGCATTTCGGCCACGCGGCCGCACGGCTACACATCGCGCAGCCGTCGCTGAGCATCCAGATCCGCAAGCTCGAGCACTCCCTGAACACGCCGCTGTTCGTCCGCACCAGCCGTCACGTCGAGCTCACACCGGTCGGTGAGCTGCTCCTCGATGGCAGTAAGCGTCTGCTGTCCGACGCCGAACGCCTCGCCTGGCAAATACAGGACGCCGGCCGCAGCGGACCCGACCGACGACTCGTGGTCGGCTTCCAGGCCAACGCCGCCGCCGAGTTGACGCCGCGAATCCTCAACGCGTTCCACGACCTCCACCCGCGGATCGACGTCGAAATGCGCTCCCACGACTTCACCGATCCCTACGTCGGCCTGGCCGACGGATCGGTCGACATCGCGTTCCTGCGCCCACCCGTGCTCGTTCATGACTGGCTCGGCATCGAAACACTCTTCATAGAGCCACGGGTCTTGGTGGTGTCGACTGCGTCTCCACTGGCGGACTTGACCGAGGTCAGTGTCGAGCAGTTGGTCGACGAACCCTTCGTGGCGCGCAAGTCTCCTGATGCGTGGCGCACCTTCTGGCTCGCCGCCGACAGCCGCCAGGGAACGCCCGTTCAACTCGGCGCCGAGGTATCCACTGTCGATGAATGTTTCGAAGCGATCCTGGCTGAGCGCGGCATGGCGTTCTCCCAAGCATCCACCCAGCGCTTCTACGATCGGCCGGGTCTGGCGTTCATCCCGGTCACCGACATCCCCCCGACGATGCTGTCGACCGCCTGGCGCACCGATGTGGACTCCCCCGCGGTACACGATTTCGTGGAAACGGCGAGGGCCGTAGCGTCATTGAGCCCGATTCCCGACGCGTGGATACCCAGCAGGTTCTCCAACGGATCAACGGCGTCGGCCAAACCTGGCGCATCACAGCCGCTTTCACCCTTGCGGCGGGTTCAGTAACGCCGGTACGAATTCCAGAGAACCGTTCGCCGACCGGCCACGCTCATCCGCGGCCAAAGTAGGGCATGGCGCGCGCCATGATGGTCATCGACGGCACCGACACGTCCAACGGCATCTCAACGAGGTGCGCTACGGACCGCGCCACATGCACCGCATCGAAAGTCGGTTCAGCAGTGGAACTTCCAGCAGCGGACGTCACCTCGGCACCGAAGCCGGCGATCATCGCGGTCGCGGCATTGCCGATGTCGATCTGGGTCACGCAAATGTCGACATCGCGCAGATCGAGCAGCATCGAAGCCGTCAGCCCGCTGATCGCGTGCTTGGTGACCGTATACGCCACACTGCGCGGCCGCGGACGGTGCGCAGACAGTGAGCCGTTGTTGATGATCCGGCCACCACGCGGCAGTTGAGCCGACATCACCCGCACCGCTTCGCGCGCGCAAAACACCGCACCGTCCACGTTGGTGCGCCACGTCTCGTGCCACTGGGTGTCCTCGAGCTGATCGACCGAGGCCGAGGGCCCGAACATGCCTGCGTTGTTGAACAGCACGTCCACACGTCCGAACGCCGACACCACGTCGGCGAACAACGCATGCACTGAACCCGCATCCGTGACGTCCGTCGGAATCACCCGCGCATTCGGATGGCCCTCCGCGGACTCCACCAGTGCCCCCGGCCGGCGCCCCGCCAACGCGACACGATGACCGGCCTGCAGCAAGACCCGCGCCGTAGCGCGGCCCAGTCCGCTACCCGCCCCGGTGATGACGATGACCTTCTGCACCAGACCAATTGTCCTTGGCCGGCGGGCCGCGCGAACGGCGGGGCGTGGAATCCACTGGTGTCCGTACGATCAGCCCATGTGCCTGGCTGCCGCGGCGAGGACGATATGACTCGATTCATCCACCTGGTGAGCCTGCTGGCGGTGATCGCCGTCCCGATGGTCGGTTGGTTCGTCGAAGACTGGTCCGGGGGCACCACCCTTGCGGTCTATTGGTTCGAGACCCTCGCGATGTGCCTCTTCATCTTGGCTCGGATGGTTCTACATCGACGCTGGACGCCGCGGCGGGGACACTTTCAGTACGTGGCACCGAGCGGAGACCGCCGCGGCTCGCAGACCTCGTCCTTCGTGATGGGTTTCGCCATCTCGAGTCTCGCCTTCTGCACGGCACACGGCGTGTTCCTCGGGACCATTCTGTTCCTGCTCGACCACAACGGCGAGCATGCCCTCGCTGACGTCAGTTGGCGCAGTGTGGGATTCGGGTGTCTGACCGTCTTCGTCTTCCTCGCCGTCGGCTTCCTCGCGGATCTGCTCAGCCTGCGCCGGTGGTCGTTCTGGCAGATCGAGCAGACCGCTCGTCGTGGGCTTGGTCGCGTCGTCGTCGTCCATCTCACGATCGTGTTCGGGCTGATCGGGGTGGCCGTGACCGGTGCGCCCGACGCGTTGTTCGGGGTTTTCGTCGTCCTCAAATCCCTCTTTTCGCTGGGCGCCGTTCTGCCTCAGTGGGAGCCGGCCACCGCACCCGGGTGGCTGAGCCGAGTGATGAATGGGATCCCCAACGTGCGCCAGGGACGACGCTTCGAAGACGTGTGGACCGAGGATCGGGCCGACGAGATCGAACGACGCGAACGAAACGAACGACCGTGGGTCGCTGCGCGACGGTGACCCGCCGAGATCGATGACTGCCTTATTGTGACCTTATTTTTGCCTTACTTTTCTTATAATTCCGTGTACGGTTGATTCCGAAGCCGAAGCCGTCGGCAGTGACGGAAGGACCGATATGCCACAACTACCCGCACGGGTCATCCTCGTAACCGGCGCATCGAGGGGCATCGGCGCGGAAGTCGCGCAACAGCTTGCCAGTGCCGACACCCACGTCATCGTGAACTACCGAGAGAAGTCCAAGCGCGCGGACGCCGTTGTCGAGGCCATTCGCAGCGCAGGCGGGAACGCCTCGACGCTGGGCGCCGACATTTCCGATGAAGCCGCTGCCGTCGCGATGATCGAATCCATCGCTGCCCGCTTTGGCCGACTCGACACTCTGATCCTCAACGCGTCTGGCGGCCTCGAACTGGGGGCTGACCCCGGTTACGCGATGCGTCTCAACCGCGATGCCCAGCGGCGCCTTGCACAGCTGGCCGTGCCGTTGATGCCAGCTGGCGGACGAATCGTCTTCGTCACCAGCCACCAGGCGCACTTCTTTCCGCACAAGGCGGTGCCGAAGGGATATTCGGCAGTTGCGGCGAGCAAGCGTGCGGGCGAAACCGCGCTCTACGCGATGCGTTCGGAGTTCGACCGCGCTGGTATTCACTTCACGGTGGCCTCCGGCGACATGATCGACGGAACCATCATCGTCAGGCTCCTGCAGCGCCGCGACCCCGACGCCGTCGAGGCGCGCCGCAGCCGCGCCGAGCTGCCGACGGTCAACGAGTTCGCCGCAGCGATCGTCAATGCGGCGACTACCCCCACCCCATCCAGCATCGTGTACGTGGGCGGGGCGGATTACCTCATGACCGCCTGATCTCGCCGATCAACGCGGCCCGCGCCACCCCCTGTGAGGGCGCTCTCCCGCGGCTGTGATGTCCATCCCGATGACGCGGGATGACTGGCGGCCAAGCGCCGTCAGTGTCACCATGGGAACGGTGTTTGCGAGAGACGACGTACCTGCGGGTGAGCTGTGGTGATCGGTGTCACAACGTTTGCTAGAAGAATTTGCTGGCATGTGCGCGCGCTCGGCTTCAACCCACTAATCCGTGCAAGCGATCGACTCGAAGCGCTGGTAGTCCTCGCTGTGCTCGTCACTGCCATCTTTGCCATCCCCGTCGGGGCGCACGCAGGAACCCAGGTTTACGACGCGGGTGTGCGCACCGCCGACGAACAGGCGCACAGTCGACACTCCGTCGAGGCCGTGGCGGTTGAAGGCAGCGCCAGTATGCCTGCGGACTTCGACAGTCCTAACTTCGTGCGCGCACAGTGGCACGAGGGAACACGGTTGCGCACCGAACAGGTCGTCACCCCCGCGACGGTCAAGACGGGTGAGTCACTGAAGCTTTGGCTGGATGACACCGGCAAGGTGGTCGCTGCACCGCTGACGACGGATGACGCCAAGCTGAGCGCGCTCGGCGTCGCGGGGACCATCTGGGTCGTCATCGTCGTCTTCAGCGCACTGGTGGCCCTCGTCATCCGTAGAGGACTGGACCGATCGCGCGACCGCGCCTGGGAGCGCGAGCTGCACCTGCTGGCCCACAACGATGACGGCTGGGCCAACCGACACACCTGACGGGCCCGCGCAGGGACTATTTCATCGACGTGCCGTGTTGCGCGCAATACTTGCTCGACGCGTGCTGCGGAAGGACCTGCGATGAAGAAGTCATGCCCATGAGCGCACGGCCATTGCACTTCAACGCCTTCATCTGGCCGAATGGCTATCACGAATCCGCCTGGCGTGTGGTCAACGATGACGTCGGCGACGTCCTCGGGCTCTCGTATTACGCGGACATCGCGCGGACCGCCGAACGCGGCTTGATGGACTCGATCTTCCTGGCCGACAACATCGCCATCGCCGAGTACCGCGCCACGTACCTGCCGCAGACGCAGTTCGACCCGATCTCGGTGCTGTCCGCGCTGGCCGCAGTCACCAGCCACATCGGGCTCATCGGGACGGGGTCGACGACCTACAGCAAGCCCTGGGAACTCGCTCGACGCTTCGCGACACTGGATCATCTCAGCGGCGGCCGCGCCGGCTGGAACATCGTCACCACCGTTACCCCACTGGCCGCGGCGAACTTCGGTGAGGCCGCCCACCCCGACCATGCCGACCGTTACGCGCGCGCTCGCGAATTCGTCGAGGTCGTCACCCGCGTGTGGGACAGCTGGGAAGACGATGCCGTCATCGGCGACCGCGAAGGCGGCGTCTGGGCGGACCGGAGCAAGCTGCATGCCCCGCGGTTTCACGGCCAGTACTACGACGTCGAAGGGGTCCAGCCGTTCCCCCGCTCGCCGCAGGGTCACCCGGTTCTCGTTCTGGCAGGACAGTCGGGGGCGGGCGTCGACCTGGCCGCGCGGTACGCCGAGATGGCCTTTTCCGGGCCACCCTCACTGGAGGCCGCTGCGGCCTTCCGGGCCGGGCTCCACGCCAAAGCCGCCGCCCTGGGACGTGACCCCGACCAGGTCCTGGTGCTGCCTGCGTTGATGGTGACGCTCGGCGGTACGGAGGCCGAAGCCCAGGCCAGGGCGAGGCAGCTGGAAGAACTGGCCAGTCCCGAATTCCGCTGGCAGAACGCCCTGTACACCGCCGGCCTCGATCCAGACGCCTTCGATCCCGACGCTCCGCTGCCTGCACACCTCTGGAGCGAGCAGTCGCCGTCGACTCGCGCAGATCAGCTGTACGCCGCCGCGCGGGCCCGACCGGAGGCCTCCTTGCGCGAGGTCGCGCAGCACGTGAGCGGCGGCGCTGGACAGACACACTTCATCGGGACACCCGAGCAGCTCGCCGACTACGTCATCGCCTGGCAGGACGCCGGCGCCATCGACGGATTCACCATCATGGGATCGACACTGCCGTACGAGCTGGCAGCATTCGTCGACCACGTCGTGCCAATCCTGCAGCGCCGTGGCCGTTACCGCACCGAGTACACCGGACACACGCTTCGCGATCACCTCGGCCTGCAGCGACCGGCCACGTGAGTCGTGGCCCTTTTGGCCAGTCAGCCTCGGATCTCGTTGAGGTAGTTGTAGATCGTGTAGCGGGTCACTTCCAGTTGTCCTGCAACATGATCGACGGAGTCCCTGATGAGGAAGAAACCCGCTTCGTCGAGCTCACGGACGACCGCCGCCTTGTGATGCTTCTTCATCTCGACCGTCTGCACGCCGACTTTGGCGATGGCGCGATCCACCAGGAACCGTTGCAAACTGTCGACGTCGGGCGGGAAGCTCTCCTCCCGCTGCGGCGCCTCGGGCGGAAGCGATTCGGGCAGTTCGCTGTTCACGCATAGGCAGCCGATCGCCACCCCATCGGCGTCCCGTAGGAAGAGGGTGGAGGAGCGGATCGGTCGCCCGTCAGGACCGTTGGTGCGGTAGTTGATCAGATCCTGGGTCGTGCCGCGACGAATCAGCCCGAGCAACAAATCCGTCATCGGTCCACCGACTGTGCGATTGGTGAGGTCGCCTGCGATGGCCGCGATCGAGTCGGGCATCTGGGACAGGTCGTGCAACAGCACCTCATTACCGGGTCCCAGCATGGCAGCCAGCCCGCGTACCGCCGGTACCAACGAAGCGAGCACTTCGTGCGTGAAGTTACCGGCTGCGCTCGGAGGCGGTGTGGGCTCCACCCGATGCGGCTTCGTCAGTGAGACGAGGACCGCTCTGATCCGGTCGGCGACGTCCAACGGTGTCGAGGCGTGCGGCGATAGCCGAATGTGTTCGGGCCGAACGGTTACCGCGATGCCCGCCGCGTTCAGCGCGGCACCGATCTGCTCGGGCGGATGCTCGGGCACCGTGAACGCCAGAATCCCAGCCCGCCGCTCGCGCGAGGACACGATCTGCGCACCCTGGGAGAGGAGCACGTCTTCGAGCGCCTCGACTCGCGCCGCGATGTGTTCGGCGATCGTGCCGACGCCGGCTTCCTCGACCAACTCGAGCGCTGCGGCGAATGCTCCGGAGGTCACGGGGCTCAAGTTCGATATCGACCAGGCTGCCGCCGTGCTGTCAGCGGGGTGGATCTCGTCGTCGAACAGCCCGGGATCGCGGGCACCGGTCCAGCCCGACAGCACCGGGTCCATCCGCTCCAGCGCCCGGTCCGACAGCATCGCGAATCCGGTCCCCCACCCGGCCCGCAACCATTTCTGACCGCCCACGACCAGGATGTCGGCCGCCTCCCACGGCGCCTCGATCACGCCGAAGCCCTGGATGCCGTCCACGACGAGCAGCCGGTCGCCGACGATCTCACGCAGTGCGGCAAGGTCGGCGCGGTAACCGGTGCGGTAGTCGACGGCGCTGACCGAGACCATCGAAATGTCGTCGGTGAGCGCTTCTGCGACCCGGTCCGCGGTGACGAATCCGCCAGGCAAGCGGCGCACCGACAGTCGTCCGGCCTGTTCGGCGCGAGCCCACGGGTAGGTGTTGGCAGGGAATTCCGCGGCCGATACCAACACGGTGCCGCCGGGGGCGTTGAAGGCCGCCTGCAACAACCCCATGCTGGTGTGCGGTTGCAGGACGATGTGGTCGATGTCGCTGCGGCACAACCTCGCCGCGGCCGCCTTGGCGCGCGTCTCTTCCCGCATCAGTTCGTCAACGGTTGACGGCCCGGCGTGTGTCGCCTTCTCCAACAGCCGCGCCGTGGTGTCCAGGACGGCATGCGACGGCGGCCCGAAGCGGGCGAAGTCGAGATAGCCTTCGGGTTCTGAGAATTGCAGCTTGTAGCGCGGTGAGATCGGTCTCACGCCAGCACCCTGGCCAGGAATTGGCGCGTGCGTTCGTGTTCCGGCGCCTTGAGGACCCGTTCGGGCGGACCGGTTTCCACTATCGCTCCGTCGGCCATGAAGACCACTTCGTCGGCGGCTTCGGCGGCGAACGCGATCTCGTGGGTGACCACCACCATCGTCATCCCCTCTTCGGCCAACGTGCTCATCACCGCGAGCACTTCGCCCACCAGCTCGGGGTCCAAGGCCGAGGTCGGCTCGTCGAACAACATCAGTTTGGGCTTCATCGCCAGCGAACGAGCGATCGCCACGCGTTGCTGCTGGCCGCCGGACAACTGCGCTGGGTAGGCGTCGCCGCGTTGAGCCAAGCCGACCCGATCGAGTAACTCGAGACCATCCCTGCGCGCGACGTCGGGAGCGGTGCCCAGCACTCGGATCGGGCCCTCGATGACGTTCTCCAAGGCGGTGCGGTGGCCGAACAGGTTGAAACGCTGGAACACCATGCCGATGTCGCGTCGCTGTTTGGCGACGTCGCGCTCCCGAAGTTCGTATAGTTTGCCATTGCGCAAGTCGAACCCGATCGGCTTGCCGTCCACCCACACCTCGCCGGCGTCGACGGTTTCAAGGTGGTTGAGGCACCGCAGGAATGTGCTCTTGCCCGCCCCCGAGGGACCGAGCAGGCACACCACCTGACCGCGGCGCACCTCCAGGTCGATGCCCCGCAGTACCTCGGTGTGCCCATAGCTCTTCCGAACGCCGACGGCCCGCAGCAGTGGCTCAGACACGGGCACCCCTCGTCAGCGGAATGGCACGAAGGGCCTTGGCGGCCTGCGCGGCGACGCTGCGCTCGGCGGCGCCGAACGTGCGCTCCAGGTAGTGCTGCCCGATGCCCGCGACCGTCACCACCACCATGTACCAAATCGCCGCGGCGAAAAGCGTTTCCATGACGAGCAGATTGTGGGACGAGATGTTGTTCGACGCGTGGAGCAGTTCCGTCACGCCGATCACCGACGCGATCGAGGTGCCCTTCAGCATGTCGATGAAGTCATTTCCGGTGGGCGGGATGATGACTCGCATCGCCTGCGGGAGCACCACCCGACGCAGGGTCAGACTCGGCGCCATGCCAATTGATTTCGCAGCTTCGGTCTGTCCACCGTCCACACTGTTGAGCCCGGCGCGCACGATTTCGGCCATGTAGGCGCTCTCGTTGAGCGCCAACCCGAGCAGTGCCGCGGTGAACGCGCTGACGAGGACGTTCGTTGGCTCGTTGAGTAGGTGTCCACCGAAGGGCAGCGGAATGGAGATCGTCGGGATGACCAGCGCCAGGTTGTACCAGATCAAGATCTGGAGGAGCACGGGCAGCCCGCGGAACAACCAGATGTAGGCCGAGGCGAACCACTTCGCCACGGGATTCGCGCTGCGTCGCATCAACGCGATGACGATCCCGATCACGATGGCGACCGACTGCGCGATGACGGCAAGCACCACCGTGTTGACCAAGCCGAGGAGCATCACGCGGTACACCACGAAGTCGGGTACCGACGCCCAGTCGATCTTCGCTTGCGCCAACGCGACGAAGAGTGCGGCGAGTAGAGCGATGATGACGACCGCGCTGACCCACCGGCCCCAGTGCCGGAGTCGGACGATCGGGTACTCAGGCGCCATTGATGGCGGGCTCCTTCAGTGCGCCTTGCTCGACACCCCAGCTCTGCAGGATCTTGGAGTAGGTGCCGTCGGCCATCAGTTCGGCCAGCGCCTTGTTCACTGCGTCCCGCAACGCGACGTCGGTCTTGGCGAAACCGATGCCGTACGGGCCGCCTTCGATCGGCGGGCCAGGAACGACCTCGAATGTGTTGCCGTCGCCGGCGGTCCGAGAGATGTACACGGCGCTCGGCAGATCGTTGAGGATCGCAGCGACCCGCCCCGTGCGCAGCTGATTCTGGTTCTGAGTATCGCTGTCGGTGGCGGTCACCGTGATGGCGGGCTTGCCGGCCTGCACGCATTTGTCGCTCTGGGCGGCGGCGAACGTCTGATGGCTGGTCCCCTGCACTACGGCAATGTTCTTGCCGCACAGCGTGTCCGCGCCAGTGATGCCCTGCGGGTTGCCCTTCTGCACCATGATGGTGATGCCGGAGGAGAAGTAGTCGACGAAGTCGATCTGCTGCTGACGCTCCTTGGTGTCGTTCATCGCGGCCATCGTCATGTCAATGCGGCCGGACTGCAGGCTGGTGATCAGTGCACCGAACGCCATGTCCTGGTAGGCCATCTCCACGCCGAGCTTCCTGCCGATGGCCTTGGCGAGATCGACCTCGTAACCGATCGGAGTCTTGCCGTCAGCGGCGTAGAAGTTGTTGGGCGCCGATTGGACGTTGGAACCGACGTTCACGGTCTTGGACTGCGCCACCGCGGCCGGCAGACCGCTGGTGAGTGCTGCGTCCGATCCAATGGCGGCGATGAGCGCGCTGTTGTCGGGGATCGCCGACTGTCCGCCACTGGCGGCTGGTTGGCCTGCACTGTCGCCCCCGATCCCACTTCCGCAGGCGGTGATACCGGCGGCAAGGATCCCGACGAACAGCACGGCGAGCCGGGAACGGTAAAGCGACGGTGATCGCATCATGACCTCCAAGGTGATGCGCGTGACGCTACAACAATATGTTGAATTCATCTCTACAAAGTGTTGAAGCGTCTGGGCTGTTGCTTGATCAACGCCGCATCCGGCAACGTCAACGCGGCGAAGTCATTCGGGGGTCATTGACGGCAAGGCACTGCCGCTTGGAGGCTTTGCTCCGCTCGGGGCAGC
>NZ_JBOGDD010000561.1:0-6154 GCF_050701675.1 Mycobacterium sp.
GGTCGGACCACGCGGCACGCAGATCGTCGGACAGCAGCCGCAGCGACACTCCGTCGACCACGACGTGGTGGACCATCAGGATCAGACGGCCGGGCTCTTCGGCGCCGGCATCGAGCCACCCGACGTCGAACATCCGGCCCGCGCGCGGATCGAGGCGCGTCACTGCCAGTGCTCGCTGCTCGGCGGTGATCCGATCGACGTCGCCGTCGAGCGAGATCCGGCGCAGCACGTCGGCCGCGGCCGGCTGCCCGCTGTCGGGCACCGTCAAACCGGCCGGATCGACGGTGCTCACACGAGCCCGGAGGATGTCGTGACAGTCGAGTAGGGCGTCGACCATCGCCGTCAGTGCCGCCATCGTCAGCCCGGGCGGCGTGTGCAGCGTGACGGATTGGAAGAACCCGTCCATACCGTTGCCCACGTCGTTCAGCCAGGCCAGAATCGGAGTTACGCCGATCTCGCCGACCGGGTCCACTGTCTCGGTAGCGGGTGAGGGGGAACGGGATTCGGCCACCGCGGTCGCCAATGCGGCAGGCGTGCGCAGGCTGAAGACGTCGCGGGGACGCAGTCGCAGCCCCAACTTACGGGCTCTGCTGATCAGACCCATCGCCACGATGCTGTCGCCACCGAGGGCGAAGAAGTCGGCGTCGGCGCCGACGCTCGGGACACCGAGCAGGTCCGCGAAGATCTCGCAGATGGACTGCACCAGCGGGTCGGTCGGTCGCGGTGACTCATCTGCTACCGGCGCCGACGGTGCGGGCAGCGCCCGACGGTCGATCTTCCCGTTCGCAGTGACCGGGAATTCGTCGAGTACCAGGACCATGCTCGGTACCATGTGCTCGGGAAGTCGCGACGCGCACCAGAGGCGCAACTCATCGGGTGCGATATCGGCGTTGGACACCACGTAACCCGTCAGCTGCGCACCGCCTGCTGGGCCGTTGCGCAGAATCACTGCCGCATGGCGGACCATCGGGTGGGCGGCCAGGGTCACCTCGATCTCTTCGAGCTCGACCCGCATACCGCGGATCTTCACTTGGTTGTCGGCTCGGCCCAGGAACTCGAGGACACCGTCCGCCGTCCACCGAGCGAGGTCGCCGGTGCGGTACATCCGCGAGCCGTCGTCGTCGAACGGATTCGCGACGAACCGCGAACCGGTCAAGCCGGGCGCGTGAATGTAGCCGCGGCCCAACAGGAACCCGGCGGCGTAGAGCTCGCCGCCGACACCGACCGGTACGGGATGCAGGTCGTCGTCGAGAACGTAGAGCTGGGTGTGCGGATTCGGTCGGCCGATCGACGTCTCGATCCGCTCGGCGTGAGCGCGGTAGATGACGTGGGACACGCCGATCGTCGCCTCTGCCGGTCCGTACCCGTGATAGAGCGTCGTGCTCAGCTGGGATCGGAATCGCTCGAACAGCGCCGGGGTCAGAACCTCGCCGCCACACCAGACGTGCTTCAGCCCGGACAGCAGGCTGGTCCCGTCGGCGAGGTCGAGGAGCACGTCGAGCATCGACGACACCAGGTAGACGAAGGTGACCTTCTCTTCTGCGATCAGGTCGAGCAGGTACTGCGGGTCGCGCTCACCGCCGGGGTCGGCCACGACGACGTATCCGCCGGATACCAGTGGCAGCAGGATCTCGTTGATCGAGATGTCGAAGGACAGCGGCGCCTTGAACAACGACGCGTCACCGGCGCCGAAGCCGAGAATGTGCTCGACCTGCCAGGTCAACCTCTCGCTGATGGCCTCGTGGCGGATCATCGCGCCCTTGGGCTTGCCGGTGGACCCCGAGGTGAAGATGACGTACGCCAGCTGGCTGCCGTCGATGACGGCCTGTGGCGCGCTCGCCGCCCGGTCGCCGAAGGCCCATGCGCCGAGGTCGACCTCGACGGGATTCGGGTCACCCGGCATCACGGCACCGGGTGCGACGAGCGTTGCCGTGGAGCGGGTTTCGGCGAGTACCTGGCGTCGTCGTTCCTCTGGCCACAGCGGATCGACCGGGACGAACGCACCCCCGGCGGCCAGGATGGCCATCACCGCCACGACCATCTCGGCCGATCGCGGCAAGGCGATGGCGACCATCTCTTCACCGGCGACGCCCTCGGCGCGCAGGTGATTGGCCAGCTGGTAGGCCCGGCTCGCCAGCTCGCCGTACGTGAGCCTGACGTCACCCGCGACCACCGCAAGGGCGTCGGGGGTCAGCCGGACCTGCCGCGCGAAGGCCTCCGGAGCCGTCGTCGTCGTGCTGGGCCAGCTCTGATCGTTCCACCGCCGCAACAGGTTCAGGCGGTCGTTCGGCGTCAGGCCGTCGTCGATCTCGGTCGTTGTCACGTTTGCGATTGCTCCGCGTAGGAATGGTCGGCGGTCCAAGCCCGCCACAGTTGGGCATACCGGCCGCCCGCGGCGACCAGGACTTGGTGCGTGCCGTCTTCGATGATGCGGCCGCCAGCCATCACGACCACTCGATCTGCCGTCGCGGCCTGGGTGAGCCGATGCGCGATGACGAGTGTCGTTCGGCCCGCGGTCGCCGCCGCGGCGGCCCGCTCCAGCTCTCGGGCGCCCTGGCTGCCCGCCTCGGCCGTCGCTTCGTCGAGGATGGCGACCGTCGGGTCGGCGAGCAGCAGGCGGGCCAGCGCAAGTTGTTGCGCCTGTGCCGAAGTCAGCTGATGGCCACCCTCGCCGACGACGGTGTCGACGCCGTCGTCCAGCGCCGCCACCCACCCGTCTGCCCCGACCGTACGCAGCGCGTCGAGCATCTGATCCTGCGTCGCGCCCGGGTTGGCCAACCGCAGGTCGTCGAGCAGGGAACCCGCGAAGACGTGCACTTCCTGACTGACTATCGCGACGTGCCTGCGGCGCTGCTCGGTGGACATGTCCGCCAGCGGGACTCCGCCGATGCTCGCGTGGCCCCGGCGCGGCGTCAGCGCGCCAGCGGCGATGCCCGCCACTGTCGACTTGCCCGCCCCGGTCGACCCCACCAGGGCGACTCGCTGTCCCGGTTCGAGGCGAAGGGTGACGCCGTTGACCACCGATGGTCCGCCGTCGTAGCTGAAGTCCAGATCCTCCAGATCCAGCGACGCGTCGCGCGGCTCCGCCGACGTCTGCCGCTCCTGCGGCGCCGGTCCACCCGACAGGCTGACCAGGCCGACCAGTCTTGCCAGGCTCGCACCCGCGTCCTGCGCCTCGTCGAAGGTGAAGAGCAACATGCTGATCGGGCTGAACAGTCGGTGGAAGAGCAGGGCGGCGGCGGTGGTTTGCCCCACCGACACCTCACCCTGTCTGACCAACCAGAATCCCGTCACCAGAATGACTGAGAGGCCGATGAATTCGGCCCGGTTGATGCGGCCGACGAAGCGAGTGAAGAGCCTGAACACGCCGATCGAGATGTCGCGGACCTTGGCCGAGGCGACTTCGATGGCGCCCTGGTGCGCGCCGTGCATGTCGTAGGCATGCACGGTGTCGGCGCCGATCATGCTCTCCATGAGCACCTGCGACCGCTCGCCGATGGCCCGCCGCTCCTCGGCGTAGCGCGGCGCCGACCGCGGAAGGTACCAGCGCAGCGCGATGACGTAGAACGGAACGGCGACCGCCCCGGCTAGTCCGAGACGCCAGTCCAGACCCAGCATCGCGATCAAGGACAGCAGGCCGAGCAGTATCGAGGCGAACATCGTCGGAATGACCTCCGACACCGCCTTGCCGATGGTCGCGACGTCCGTGCTGACACGGGAGAGCAAGTCTCCGCGGCCAACTCGCTCCACCGTGGTCGTCGGTAACGACAAGGCCCGCTCGACACCGGCTTCCCGCAGGTCCGCCAGCGCGACCGCACCGAGCCGCCCGATCAGGTAGTTGGAGATGCCGCTGGCGACGGCACCGATCAGGGCGGCGCAGGTCACGACGATGCCGATCATGACGATCACCGATGGCGGCGAGCGGTCGATGATCCGGTCGACGAGCACGCCGAGCACGTAGACCGGCACCACCGCCATGGCCGCCGCAATCAGACCGACGACGACGGTCAAGGCGACCGAACCGCCTCTGGCGCGCAGTTCGTGTCGCAACCACAGCCACGTCTGGCGTCCGGTGGCGACGGGCAGGATGGTGGGCCGGTCCACGGCCGCTCCTTCGTCGGCCGTGCTCATCGCAACACCGCTGCCTGGTAGTCACGCCGTTCCATCAGGTCGGAGTGCGAGCCCGATGCGACGACGCGGCCCGCGTCGACCAGCACGACGCGATCCGTCGCCGCCAGCAACGCCGGACTGCAGGTCACAACCAACGTCGTGAAGTTCCGCGGCGAGGCGCCGTGCCGCATCTCGGTGATACCCTGCGCCACTGCACTTTCCGTCACTGCGTCGACCGCGGTGGTCGGCTCGTGCAGCACCAGCACGGGAGCGCGGCGCAGCAGCGCACGTGCGAGCGTCAGTCGCTGGCGCTGCCCACCGGACAGGCTGGCTCCGCGTTCGGCGACCTCGTGCTCAAGCCCTTCGTCGTGCACCTCGACGACGTCGATCGCGCAGGAGGAGCGCAGCGCATCGTCGATGGCGGCCGGGTCACCGGCAGCGCCACCGACGTTCAGATTCGAGCGAAGCGACCCGGTGAACAGATCCGCCCTGTGCGGCTCCACCAGCAGGGCCCGATGCGACTCACTGAGATCGAGATCCTCGAGTTTCACCCCGCCGACGCGGACCTGCCCGGTGTACTCGTCGGGCGTCAGCTGTCCCGACAGCACCTTCACGATGGCGTCGGCGTCGGCGGATCGAATGGCGACGAGCCCGACGATGCCCCCGGCGTCGACCTTCAACGCGATGCCGTCGAGCGGACCGTGACGGACGTCGTCCAGTTCGATTCCGTGCGGCCCCGAATCGAGAACGGTGGCACCGGGAGTCAGCGCCACCGGCGCGTCCTCGACCCAGCCCACGCGTTCCGCAGAAGCTCGGGCCTCGGCGATCCAGCTGGGTACTTCGGCCATCGTGTTGAACGGCTCGAGCAGGAACTGGGCCAGCCCGATCACCGTGATGAGCCCGCCGATGGAGATCTCACCGCGCAGTGCGAACCAGCCCGCGGTGACGGCCACTCCGACTGCCAGCAGCGCGCTCATCGCGTTGGAGAAGCCGATGTAGACGCTCTGCGAACGGGTGGCCCGAACGGTGGCTGCCAGCGCCTGCTGACTCACCTCGCGGTAGCGGTTGGAAGCCGCGTGCTCGGCGCCGATCCCACGAAGGGGCCGCATGCCTGCGATCAGATCGGCCGACATCGCGGTCGCCTTCCCGGCGAGCTCCTGCTGGTCGGCCACTCGACGGGTGATGACCGGCCCACCGAAGTGCAGTAGGAACAGGATCAATGGGGTGCCGATCAGGACTACCAGTCCCAGTGGTACGTCGATGGTCAGTAGCACGCAGGCGCACACGACGATTGCCGTTACGGCGCCCGCGATCCGCGGCACGTAGTCGAGCAGATACGACGTGTTGTCCGCGTCGGTGCTGGCGATGGACAACAATTCACCGCTGCGCAGCGGCGTCCGCAGCCGCCACGGATGCAGGATCTTCACCGCGAGATCGACCCGCAGTTGGTGCCCCTCTCCTGCGATGGCACGCATCAGGAACCGAGCACCGCTCTGATAGCAGGTGGTCAAGACGACGAAGAGCACGGCCAGCGCCGCCACCCACAGCACCAACTGCCCCATGTCGCGGGTTTCTACGGCCCGGCCGATGACGAGTCCGATCATCACGGGGACCGCGGCCTCGCACAGCTGGTGAGCACAGATGAGCAGGGATCCGAGGGTCAGCAGCCGTGCATTGCGAGTGACGGTCCGCCGCAGGATCGCGCCGCCCGTGCGCGATGCCTCAGTGCTGTTGGAAGACACGCCGTTCGAGGAGTCCACGTCGGTGCCTACGATGTGACGTCAGCCCCTGATGAGCCGACCGCAGCTGCCATCCGCAGCTGCAGACTCTTCGGGCGCATGTCAGTCCAGTTCTCCTCGACGTAGTCGAGGCACTCCTGGCGGCCCGCCTGGCCGTCACCTCCGAAGACGACGGTCCATCCACCTGGAACCTGTTTGAACGTCGGCCATAGCGAGTGCTGCTCCTCGCTGTTGACCAGCACGTAGAAGCTGGCCGACTCGTCGTCAAAGGGGTTGCCCGACATGCGCTCTCCTCAACACTGACT
>NZ_JBOGDD010000562.1:0-4922 GCF_050701675.1 Mycobacterium sp.
TTCAGGCACTGCACCGACGGACGACCAGATGCTGCGCGGGTTCGGTTATGAGCCCGAGCTCAAACGGGTCTTGAAGTCGTTCTCCAGCTTTGCGATCGTCTTCTCGTTCATCTCGGTGTCGACCGGCATCTTCGCCGTCTATGGGCTGGTCATCAGCTCGGCGGGACCGCGAGGTATCTGGTCGTGGCCCATCGTGACCGGGGGCCAGTTACTACTGGTGCTGGTCATCGCCGGGCTCGCCGGCCGAATCCCGGTGTCGGGCTTGTCGTATCAGTGGATGAGCCGCCTGACCAACCCCACCGCCGGGTGGATCCTTGGGTGGGCGTTTCTCGGCTACGGACTGGTCACCGCACCGAGTGTCAACATAGTCTTCGTCAACGCCATCGCGCAGGTCACCAAACTGAACCTCACCACGCTGCAGACCTCGGCGGCAGTGATCGGGGTGACGCTCGTGCAGGCGGTCATGATGATCGCCTCGACGAAAACGACTGTGCGCGTGAATAATCTCGCAGTGTGGTCCGAACTGATCTCGGTGGCGATCTTCGGTATCGTGCTGGTCGTCCTCGGATTCGCCACCGCCGACCCCGCCGTGGGCGTGTCGAATCTGACCAGCACCTCACCTGTCGGCCCGGATAACTACTGGGCGTTGTTCGGCTCGTTCACCAGCACTGTGCTGCTCGGCGCGTTCACCTACTCCGGGTTCGACTCGGCGGCGGCGCTGGCCGACGAGACCGAGAACCCCCAGCGTGCCGTTCCGCTGGGTATCATCCGGGCTTCGCTGGCCGCGGCCGGTATGGGCATGCTCTTCCTCGTCGGCATCACCGTCGCCGAGCGCGGCCCGTGGAGTGCCGTTGCGGAGGCGTCCTCACCGGTCGGCTTCATCGCTCAAGACCGGTTGGGCACCGTCCTGGGCGGTGTGTTCGTCATCTGCGTCGCGATCGCCATCTTCGCCAACGCCATGCTGCAGACCATGGTGGCCTCTCGGCTCATCTGGGCGATCAGCCGCGACGGCCGGTTCCCCGGCAGCTCGGTGTTCCGCCGGGTGCTGGCCGCCTCCAAGACGCCGGCCAACGCCATCGCCCTGGCGACCGTCATCGAGATCATCGTGATCATCGCGTTCAGCAAGCTCTCCGACCTGCTCGTCGCATCGGCGCTCATCCCGGTCGGCGTATACGGCGTGATCAGCTTCGCCTACTTGTTCCGCCGCAATCGTTTTCCCGTCATGCCCGGCGGGTTCTCGCTGGGCAGGTTCGACCGCCCCGTCACAATCGGGGCGTGCGTGTGGAGCGTGCTGCTCCTGGTCCTGCTGATCGGCCGCCCGGAGAACCACAAGCCGGCGCTGGTCGCTGCGGCGGTGTTCGCCAGTGCGCTGGTGTGGTGGCTGGTCCTGCGCATCTGGGCACCAGAGAAGCTTCGCACCACGATCAAAGAGGCGGCGCCGGAGGACCTCGCGGCAGATGGAATCAGCACATCATGAGCGTTCGCGTCTGGGCGGGCATCGACCAAGGCACCACCAGCACCCGCACCAACCTCTACGACGAGTCCGGTCGATGCGTCGCCTCCGCGCGACGGCTGTCGCGTACTGCGCATCCGCGGCCGGGCTGGGATGAACAGGACGGCAACGCCTTGCTCACCGCGATCGAGGACACCGTGGCCGAGGCGGTGGCCAGTCTCGACGGCGCCGAAGTGATCGGCATCGGTCTGGCCAACCAGGGCGAATCGATCATCGCCTTCGACCGCCGCACCGGTACCCCGCTCTCACCGGCCATCCTGTGGTCAGACCGGCGGGCCGGCGGCATCGTCGACAGCATGCGCACCACGGCACACGCCGCACGGATCGAGGACGTCACCGGGCTGCGCCTGGACCCCTATTACTCGGCTGCCCGTATCGCGTGGACCCTGTGCAACGTGCCAGCCGTCGCAGCGGCCAAAGCCGCGGGAACACTGGCAGTCGGAACCCTCGATGCCTTCTTCATCCACCGCCTCAGCGGCGGAGCATTCCTGACCGATCCGTCCACCGCCAGTCGTACCCAGCTGATGGATCTCGACGCCTTGCAGTACGACCCGCAGGTTGCTGCTGCGTTCGGCATCGACACCGGCTGGCTACCCACCATCGTCGACAGCGTGTTGCCCGAGCCGGTGCCGACGAAGTTGGGTGCACCGTTGTACGCGAACGCCGTCGACCAACTCGCCGCTCTGGCGGCCCTGGGCGCCATCAACCCTGGTGACACCAAGATCACCTACGGCACTGGATGTTTCGTCGAAACCAACGTCGGAGCCCAACCCTGCCGACCCGGCCACGGCCTGATGCCGACCTACGGCTGGACCGTCCCCGGCGAGCCGAAAGCCTGGGCCGTCGAAGGCGGCGTCTTCTCCGCTGCGACCGCGGTCGACTGGCTGGTGAGCCTCGGGCTGGCACCGACGGCTGAAAACGTGGGGGCCTTGGCTGGCAACTCAGCTGCTGCCACCGACCATCACCTGCGGATGGAGAACCCGCTGTTTCTGCCCAGCTTCACCGGTATCGGGGCCCCCTGGTGGCGGCCCGAGGCCACTGGCGTGCTCTCCAACCTGCGTGCGTCCACCACTGCCTCCGATATCGCCTACGCGGTCTGCGACGGTATCGCCCACCGTGTCGCCGACATCGTCGATGCCCTCGACGCCGAACTCGGCCGAGCGGTGACTCTGCGCGCCGACGGTGGACTCAGCAACAACCCGCTGCTGATGCAACGCCAAGCCGATCTCTGTGGGCGGCCCATCGCGGTGGCCGACCATCAGGACAACACCGCCGCCGGAGTCGCCGGACTGGCCGCCATCGGCTCCGGCGACCTCGACCTCGCAGCGCTGGCTGCCCGCGTCCGGTTCTCCCACACCGTCGACCCCGTGCTCGACATCGACGACAGAACCATCGAACGGGCACGCTGGAACGCCTTCGTCACCGCCACTGTCGCCCTGGACCCCCCAGCACTGACTCAAGCCACCAAATCCGAAGGACGCTGACAGCCATGAGCCCACGCCACTACGACGTCGCGATCATCGGCGCCGGCGTCATCGGGTCGGCCATCGCTGCCGAAGTCTCGCGCCGCAATGTCCGGGTGATCTGGTTCGAAGCCGCCCACGACGTCGCCGAGGGTGCCAGTAAAGCCAACTCGGCGATCGCCGGCTGCGGATACGACCTCCCGGGAAACAGTCTCGAAGCGCAGCTCATCCGCCAATCGAGTCGCGCCTGGGAACAACTGTGCGGCGCCTTGGACGTTCCCTTCACCCGCATGGGCGCCCTGGCGCTGGCCTTCGACGACAGCGATATCGCGTCACTGGAAAACCTTGCCGCTCAGGCCAAGTACGCCGAGGTCGACGCCGACATGCTCAGCGGCCCGGATCTGCGGCGCATCGCCGAGACCGCGGCCCCGTCGGCAATCCAAGGCCTCCACGTGCCCGCCGAAGCGATCATCGACCCCATCCGCCTCACCATCGGACTGGCCCGACTCGCCGTCTCCAACGGCGTGGAGCTGCGCCTGTCAACGCCGGTCACCGGTTTCTGGCACCACCAGTCCGGCGAAATCAGTCACGTGCTCACACCGAGCGGGGCGGTATCGGTGGGAGCAGTGATCAACGCCGCCGGCGTGAACGCCGATCGCGTCGCAGGCGAAGCACAGGGCGAGGACTTCGCGATGTGGCCGCGCAAAGGACAGTTCCTCCTGCTCGACCGTGCGGTCGGCCATCTCATCCCCAAGATCTTGTGCACCGCCCCCACACCGCACACCCGCGGGATCTACGCCATACCGACCACCAACAGATCCGTGCTCGTCGGGCCGACCGCCTCCGATGAAGGGGACCGTACCGACAAGTCCACCGACCCCGACAGCCTCGACTCGGTATGGGCCCGTGCACAGCGACTGCTCCCCGATATCGACCGCCGATACGTGACCAAGGCGTTCGCCGGCCTACGTCCGGCCAGTGACCGGACCTACCGCCTCGAAATCGACGTCAAGTGCGCCAACCTTGTTCATGCTGCCGGGATCCGCTCAACTGGCGTGTCCTCCGCACCCGCGGTGGCTCAGTACGTGGTCGACCTGGTCGACCACAACATCATGACCATGGCATCGAAACCGTCTGCGCTGTCGGCGATCCCGTCAGTGCCGCGATTGGCCGAAGCTGTGACCGATGACGCGGCAAGGGCATTCGCCGTCACACCAGGCGCCGCCCCCGACGAGCGACCCATGGTCGTCTGCGCGTGCGAACACGTCACGGCCGCAGAGATCACCTTCGCCTGCCGTGGTCCGGTGCCGGCGACCTCGCTCGACGGAGTCCGAAAGCGTACGCGCGCCATGGCTGGTCGTTGTCAGGGCGCCTACTGCTCTGTGGGTGTCAGCTTCATGCTCACCTCGGCGACCGGGCAGACACCAGGCGGTGTGCGACAGGGAGAGCCCGACTCGCAATGGCAGGCGGGCGCATCGTGAGTGCCGCGGCCCCACACATCGCCATCGCCGGATCCGGTCTTGCCGGCCTACAGTGCGCAACGCTTCTTGCACACCAGGCCCGCGTCACTGTGTTCGAGCGACTTCCCGTCGCAGGGGGTGAACACTGGCAAGACACTGACCACCGTGTGCTCATTCGGCGGGCTGATGCCGCAGGCGTGAAATTCTGTCCAGGAACCCAGGTGATTCGATGGGAAGGCGACCGCCTCCTGGCCATCGGCGAGCACGGGGGACTCGCCAACGTCGACGCGCTCGTCGTGGCCACGGGCCATCGCCCTTCCACGCGCGCTGAACTCAACATCGACGGTGATCGAAACTCCCCGGTGTTACCCGTCACCGTTGCGCTTCATCTACTCGCTCAGAACGTCACCCTCGGCGATCACATCGTGATCGACGGAGACTCCACATGGACGGCGGCGTGCATCAGTGCCCTGACCCGAAGCGGGG
>NZ_JBOGDD010000563.1:0-7527 GCF_050701675.1 Mycobacterium sp.
CCATTGCTCCGCTGGTGATGCAGCAGTAGTCCCGCGGGAGGTCGCCCTGGGTTCGGCGAGCGTGCACCAACTGCCGTGCCCGCCCGCGTGTCGGCGAGCAGACACGCTCGCTCGCGGAAAGGCGGGATTTCGGAAATCAGCTAGAGTTGAGCGGAACAGACTCAACCTTGACTGCGTTGGACAAGAAGACAAGCATTCTCACCACCCCTTTTCGTAATGAATGGAGGAAAGTCGTGGACTCGTTCAACCCGACCACGAAGACTCAGGCGGCGCTGACCTCGGCGTTGCAGGCGGCCACCGCCGCAGGCAATCCGGAGATCCGGCCCGCCCATCTATTGATGGCGCTCCTGACCCAGAACGACGGGATCGCCGCGCCCCTTCTCGAGGCCGTCGGCGTTGATCCCGCGATCATCAGGACCGAGGCCGCGAGCCTCGTCGAACGGTTGCCCAAGGTCAGCGGCGCCAACTCGACGCCGAACCTGTCGCGTGAGTCGCTGGCGGCGGTCACCGCCGCCCAACAGCTGGCAGTAGAGATGGACGACGAATACGTCTCCACCGAGCACCTGCTGGTCGGTTTGGCGACCGGCGACTCCGACGTCGCCAAGCTGCTCACGGGCCACGGCGCATCTCCGCAGGCCCTGCGCGAGGCGTTCACCAAGGTGCGCGGCAGCGCCCGTGTCACCAGCCCCGACCCCGAAGGCACCTACCAGGCCCTCGAGAAGTACTCCACCGACCTGACCGCCGCAGCCCGCGAGGGCAAGCTCGACCCGGTCATCGGGCGCGACAACGAGATTCGGCGTGTCGTGCAGGTGCTGAGCCGCCGCACCAAGAACAATCCGGTGCTGATCGGTGAGCCAGGCGTCGGCAAGACCGCGATCGTCGAGGGGCTGGCCCAGCGCATCATCGCAGGCGACGTGCCGGAGAGTCTGCGCAACAAGACCGTCGTGTCCCTCGACATGGGCTCGATGGTCGCGGGCGCCAAGTACCGCGGCGAGTTCGAGGAACGCCTCAAGGCCGTCCTCGACGACATCAAGAACTCGGCAGGCCAGGTCATCACGTTCATCGACGAGCTGCACACCATCGTGGGTGCGGGCGCGACCGGTGAGTCGGCGATGGACGCCGGCAACATGATCAAGCCGATGTTGGCCCGTGGCGAGCTCCGCATGGTCGGCGCCACCACGCTCGAGGAGTACCGCAAGTACATCGAGAAGGACGCCGCCCTGGAGCGGCGCTTCCAGCAGGTGCTGGTCGGCGAGCCGTCGGTCGAGGACACCGTCGGCATCCTGCGCGGGCTGAAGGACCGCTACGAGGTGCACCACGGCGTGCGCATCACCGACTCGGCCCTGGTGGCCGCTGCCACGATGTCCGACCGCTACATCACCGCCCGCTTCCTGCCCGACAAGGCGATCGACCTGGTCGACGAGGCCGCGTCGCGGCTGCGGATGGAGATCGACTCCCGACCCGTCGAGGTCGACGAGGTCGAGCGCGTCGTGCGTCGTCTCGAGATCGAGGAGATGGCGCTGGCCAAGGAAACGGATGCGGCATCCGTCGACCGGCTGGAAAAACTCCGCGGCGAGCTTGCCGACTACAAGGAGAAGCTCTCCGAGCTCACCACGCGCTGGCAGAACGAGAAGGGCGCGATCGACATCGTCCGCGAGCTCAAGGAGAAGCTCGACACGCTGCGCGGCGAGTCAGAGCGCGCCGAACGCGACGGTGATCTGGCCAAGGCCGCCGAGCTGCGCTACGGCCGCATCCCGGAGATCGAGAAGAAGCTCGACGCCGCACTGCCGACCGCGCAGGCGCAGACCGACGTCATGCTCAAGGAAGAGGTCGGACCCGACGACATCGCCGACGTCGTCGCGGCGTGGACCGGCATCCCCGCGGGCAGGCTGCTCGAGGGTGAGACCGCCAAGCTGCTGCGCATGGAGGACGAACTGGGCAAGCGGGTCGTCGGACAGAAGAAGGCGGTGCAGGCGGTTTCCGATGCGGTCCGCCGCAGCCGGGCCGGCGTCGCCGACCCCAACCGGCCGACCGGTTCGTTCCTGTTCCTCGGCCCCACGGGCGTCGGCAAGACCGAGCTGGCCAAGGCGTTGGCCGACTTCCTGTTCGACGACGAACGGGCGATGGTCCGCATCGACATGAGCGAGTACGGCGAGAAGCACTCGGTAGCTCGCCTCGTCGGTGCCCCTCCCGGCTACATCGGCTACGACCAGGGCGGTCAGCTGACCGAGGCGGTGCGGCGACGTCCGTACACCGTGGTGCTGTTCGACGAGGTCGAGAAGGCCCACCCGGACGTGTTCGACGTGCTGCTGGCCGTGCTCGACGAGGGCAGGCTCACCGACGGACAGGGCCGCACGGTCGACTTCCGCAACACCATCCTCATCCTGACGTCCAACCTCGGGTCGGGCGGCAACTCCGAGCAGGTGATGGCGGCAGTGCGCTCGGCGTTCAAGCCGGAGTTCATCAACCGTCTCGACGACGTGCTGATATTCGACGGTCTGCAGCCCGACGAGCTGGTGCGCATCGTCGACATCCAGCTGGAGCAGTTGCAGAAGCGGCTGGCTCAGCGCAGGCTGCAGCTGGAGGTCTCGTTGCCCGCCAAGAAATGGCTGGCCGACCGTGGTTTCGACCCGGTCTACGGCGCGCGTCCGCTGCGGCGGCTGGTGCAGCAGGCCATCGGCGACCAGTTGGCCAAGTTGCTGCTGGCGGGTGAGGTGCACGACGGTGACGTGGTGCCGGTCAACGTCAGCGCCGACGGCGAAGGCCTGATCCTGGGCTGACCGGCTGAAACGAACGTGACGCCACTGCGAGTTTCTCGATGATTCTTCGCTGTGGCGTCACGTTCGTCGTTGTGACGAGTTCGTGATCCGATCGAGTTCGGGCGAAACCGCTACCAACAAGTAGGCTGGGGCCCAATGGTGCCACTCTGGTTCACGCTGTCCGCACTCTGTTTCGTGGGTGCGGCCGTCTTGCTGTACGTGGACCTGGACAAACGACGAGGTCTTGGCAGGCGCCGCAAGTCATGGGCCAAGTCGCACGGCTTCGACTACGAGCACGAGTCCACCGAGATCGTGAAGCGCTGGAAGCGCGGGGTCATGTCGACGGTCGGCGACGTCTCCGCCAAGAACGTGGTGCTCGGGCAGATCCGCGGCGAGGCGGTCTTCGTCTTCGACCTCGAGGACGTCGCGACGGTGATCGCGCTGCACCGCAAGGTCGGCACCAACGTCGTCGTCGACGTCCGGCTCAAGGACATCAAGGAACCGCGCGAGAGCGATATCTGGCTGCTCGGCGCCATCGGCCCGCGGATGGTGTACTCCACCAACCTCGACGCCGCGCGCCGCGCCTGCGACCGCCGCATGGTCACCTTCGCCCACGCCGCGCCCGACTGCGCCGAGATCATGTGGAACGAGCAGCACTGGACGCTCGTCAGCATGCCGATCACCAGCACGCGCGCGCAATGGGACGAGGGCCTGCTGACCGTGCGCCAGTTCAACGACCTGCTGCGCGTGCTGCCGCCCATCCCACAGCCAGGACAGAATGGCGTCGCGGGCCAGGCGATCGCCAGGCGTGGCGCATCGCCGAGCCGGCCGCTTGCCCAGCGGCCCGCCGAACTGCCCGCGGGCCGCACCGATGCGCCCCCGGCCCGCGGTGACGTCGGCCGCTACACGCAGCAGCGCCCGCCGGTGCGAAACGGGCGGCAGTCGCCCCACTATCAGCGCTGAGCCCTGGCCTGCGGGGACTTCAAGGGCAAGTAGCCTGTCGGCATGTCACGACCCGTCGCACTGATCACCGGACCGACGTCTGGACTGGGGATGGGATTCGCTCGCCGCTACGCCATCGATGGTCATGACCTGGTGTTGGTGGCGCGCGACGTCGAACGGTTGGAGCGCCTGGCCGCCGAGCTGCACGACGAGGCGGGTGTGAACGTCGAGGTGCTGGCTGCCGACCTCGCCGTCGCCGCCGACCGGGCCAAGGTGGCCGACCGGCTGGCTGCTGGCGTACGAATCCTGGTGAACAACGCGGGATTCGCCACGTCGGGGGAATTCTGGAGTGCCGACCTCGCCACCCTTCAGTCGCAGCTCGACGTCAACGTCACCGCCGTCATGGCCCTGACGCACGCCGCGCTGCCACCCATGCTGGCCGCGGGCACGGGCACGATCGTCAACGTGGCCAGCGTCGCGGGGCTGGTGCCGGGCAGGGGTTCCACCTACTCGGCGTCCAAGGCGTGGGTGATCTCCTTCTCCGAGGGCCTGGCCAACGGCCTCGACGGCACCGGGGTCGGTGTGCATGCGCTCTGCCCAGGATTCATCAGGACCGAGTTCCACGAACGCGCGGGCATCGACATGGCGGGCACGCCTTCTGTGCTGTGGCTCGACGTGGCCGACGTCGTGCGTGACTGTCTCGCCGGCGTGGCCAAGGGGCAGATCGTGATCGTGCCCGGTCTGCAATACAAGGTGCTCACCACCGCGGGGCGCATCGTGCCGCGAAATCTGGTGCGTGCCGTGACGAAGGCAGTGGGCCGTGGACGTGGACGGACCTGAGTGCGGCCCCTAATCGCATTGCTCCTGGCCCTGATCACCGGCGCCGCCCTGGTCGCCTGCTCGGACGATCCCCACCCGAGCCCCTACGGCACCCAGGGCGCCAAGATCGGCGAGTCGCTGGCCGTGCTCGGCTGGAACGTCTCGGTGGCCAATCTGCGCTTCGACGGCGATTACGTGCTCGTCGACGTCGACGCCTCACCGTCGCAGGCAGGCGGTCAGCACGCCAAGGCCGACACCCTGCGCTTCGGCCTCTACGGCGCCCTGGCTCATCCGATCGAGAGCACCGCGGTCGGCACCTGTTCGAAGGCGACGAACCTCAACCTGCAACCGGCGCTCTCGCCGAATCCCGACAAGCTTTCTGGCACAGTGTGTTTGGGCCCGCTACGCGATCAGACGCAGGTGCGTGGGGTCTACGTGTACTCGCCGCAGGACCGGATCCCCGGGACCATCGCCGCCTACGGGGCGTCGTTCCCCGTTGGCCTCTCGCCCACCGACGACAGCGAAACCGGACTGGTGCTGAAGTCCACCAGCGTCGATGCGTTCAGCGCCGACGGGGCGCAGCTGATGCCGCAGGTGCTCGGGGACCCGAACGCGTTCAACGGCAACGGCTACATGTTGCTCGGACTCGACGTGTCCGGGCTGGCCTCGCGCTACCGCGACGACTCCGTTCGTCGTGGCGGGCCGATGATGGTCCAGGTGACGCCGACGCTGCCCGGCAAGGGGCTGTCCTACGCGTGCTCGGTGTACGGCGCGTCGATGCTGGTGTTGCCCGACGCGTCGCTGGCCGCCGTCGCGGTGCGCGGGTCATTGTGTACCCAGGGCGAGATGAACCAGGCGCTGCTGTACGCGACGGTCGCCGTGGTCGGCACGCACGCCGCGCTGTGGACTACCGCGTGAGTGAGCTACCGGGCCCGACAGAGTGGGGCACCGCGCCCGGCGTGGGACCCTGGCCCGGTCCGCTGCCGGACGACCCGCGTTACGACGGGGGGCTGCTGCGCGACGGGGACGCCCGCAACGTCGTCGACGCGTACCGCTACTGGACGCGCGAGGCGATCATCGCCGACATCGACCACCGAAGGCACCCGCTGCACATCGCGATCGAGAACTTCGGCAACGACGCCAACATCGGCGCGGTGGTCCGCACGGCCAATGCGTTCGCCGTCGACACCGTGCACATCGTGGGGCGGCGTCGATGGAACCGGCGCGGCGCCATGGTCACCGACCGCTACCAGCGTCTTCGCCACCACGACACGACGGCCGAGCTGCTCGCGTTCGCCGCGGAGCGTGAGCTGGAGGTGGTCGCGGTGGACAACGTGCCCGGGGCCGTCCGCCTCGAGAACACGTCGCTGCCGCGAGACTGCCTGCTGATCTTCGGACAGGAGGGCCCCGGTATCACGAAGGAGGCGCAACTGGGTTCCTCCAAGACGGTGTCCATCGCCCAATTCGGCTCGACGCGAAGTGTCAACGCGGCGGTGGCCGCCGGGATCGCGATGCACGCCTGGATCACGACGCATGCCGACACGTCGAGGGCATGGTAAGGCAGGATCATGACCATGGATCAGCTGTGGGCCAACCGTGCGGCCAGCGCAGAAGCCGCGATCGCGAAGCGGCACTACCGGCGGTTGTGGCGCCTGCCCGGTACCCAACTCGGCGTCTGTGCGTGGCCGCCCACCAAGAAGGACCTGGGGTTCCGTAGCTGGAACTACTGGTGGCAGGCCCATCTGCTGGACTGTCTGGTCGACGCGCAGGTGCGCGACCCGCAGCCCGAGCGCGTGCTGACGATCGAGCGCCAGATCCGTGGGCATCAATGGCGCAACACCGGCCGCTGGATCAACGACTACTACGACGACATGGCCTGGCTGGCGCTCGCGCTGGAGCGCGCGGGCAGCCAGGCAGGCGTCGAGCGGCCCAAGGCGCTGGACAAGCTGTCCGAGCAGTTCCTCAACGCGTGGGTCCCCGAGGACGGCGGCGGCATCCCGTGGCGCAAGCAGGACCAGTTCTTCAACGCGCCCGCCAACGGCCCCGCTGGCATCTTCCTCGCCCGCTACGACCGGCTGCGCCGCGCCCAGCAGATGGCCGACTGGATCGACGAGACCCTGATCGACCCCGAAACGCATCTGGTGTTCGACGGCATCAAGGGTGGTTCGCTGGTCCGGGCGCAGTACACCTACTGTCAGGGCGTCGTCCTCGGGCTCGAGGTCGAGCTCGCCGCCCGCACTCAGGATGGCCGCCACTCCGAGCGGGTGCACCGACTGGTCGCGGCGGTGCGCGACAACATGGCGCCCGACGGCGTCATCACCGGCGCGGGCGGGGGAGACGGGGGCCTCTTCGACGGCATCCTGGTGCGCTACCTCGCCCTGGCCGCCAACCTGCTGCCGGGAGACACCTCCGCCGACGTCGAAGCACGCGCGGCCGCAAAGGATCTCGTCCTCAAGTCGGCGCAGTCGGCGTGGGACTACCGGCAGACCGTCGACGGACTTCCCTTGTTCGGCGCGTTCTGGGACCGCGAAGCGGAACTGCCGAGGGCAGGCGGTAAGGACGCGCAATTCGTCGAGGGGGCGGTGAACGCGTCCGAGGTGCCGGAACGGGATCTCTCCGTGCAGCTTTCGGGCTGGATGCTGATGGAGGCCGCGCACACCGTCGCCGATGAAGGTCACGGCGAGGAGCCGATCCCGCCCTCCGTCGACGCGCCGGAGTGACGGAGGGTTAGGTCAGTTCGACCTTGAGGTCGGCTCCGGTGGCGGCGATGACGTCCGCCTCGGTGACACCAGGGGCCAGTTCGCGCAGCAAGAGGGTTCCGTCGCCGGGTACGTCGATGACGCACAGGTTGGTGATGATGCGGTCGACGACGCCCTGGCCGGTGAGCGGCAGGCTGCAGGTCTGCACGATCTTCGGATTGCCCGCACGATCGGTGTGCTCCATCAGGACGATCACGCGGGCCGCCCCGTGGACCAGGTCCATCGCGCCGCCCATGCCCTTGACCATC
>NZ_JBOGDD010000564.1:0-1659 GCF_050701675.1 Mycobacterium sp.
GCTGTGGACGGCGGATGCGCGCCATCCGGTCAGCCACTTCCAGATGGGATTCTTCGTCGATGACCTCGCCGCGTCGGTATCCCAACTGACTGCCGTGGGAGCACAGTGGACGTGCCGGCTCCCGAACTTCGTCACCACCCATGACCCCGACGGCAACAAGATCAACCTCGCCCAACGGCGAAAAGCGTGAACGAGACCAACCCGAGAAATCCAGGCGCATGTCGGTGTCCCGTGGCTTCTTGGCGCTAATCAATCCGAAGCAACCGAAGGGAACGCAGCATGCCAGCGTCCAGCTACCCGGGATGGCAGCAACACTGGCCGTCCCTGATCGTGGAGCGACGGACTGAGGAGGCCGCAGCGCTATTGCATCGCTACTACGCCACCACCAGCACGGGCGCGCCCGCGTACTCGGGTTCACAGTTCGAAGCGATCGCCGCGCTGAACCAAGACCCGTACTCGATTGGCCCGGCCGACTTCATCGCCGCGGCGATGCTCAGCGTCGTCATCCCAGCACAAGCCGCGATCCGTCGTCTAGTTCGCGATGCCGCGGAAATCACAGAGTTACTCACACAGATTCCGGCGGACCGGGACATCATCGACATCGATCCCGACGATTTGATGACCGGTTCGGCAGCGAGCAAGTTGTGGCGCGTGCTCCGCCGCGGCACCGATGGCATGGGCAGGACTCGAACCAGCAAGCTGATTGCGGCCAAACGACCACGGCTGATACCGATTTGGGACAGCTTCGTCGAGAAAGCGACCGGCCTGGACACCTCGGCCTACTGGCGCCAGTTTCAATGGGTGCTCACCACCGACGACCACGCGGTGTGGACGTGGTTGGCCGACGTTCGCGAGCTCGCGGACAACGTGCCCAACGGTGTTTCGAATCTGCGGATCCTGGATGTGCTGCTCTGGATGACGGTCGACCAGCAGCGCTGAAAACCGAGGGCTTCGCTGTTCATGGTCAGCCCTGGTCTCAGGCCCAGATACATCCTCCGCGAGCGGCCGGCCTCAGTCGTCATACGGCGGTAGATCGTGTATCACGACCATGCCGCACTCGGCAAGGATCTATGGCTGCGCGGGGCGGCTATCCGCAGCCGTTGGACGGAAGTTTTCCGCGGAAAACGGTGCCAGGCGCGTGCGCACGAGCAGATAGAGTCTGTCCTTTAGCGCTTTCGTGGTTGATGCCGCAGGACTTCAGCCACTTGCCGGGGCCTGTGAAGGCATGGTCGCCGAGCTTGCAGGTTCTAGTGCGGCAACCGCGCTTGGTGCGTCGTCAGCAACGCCACCGAGCTGAAGCTGAGGGCTCGCCGATGCGGTTTCCAGCAGCGGTGACGTCGCGGACCGCGGTCTTAAGGATCGAGGCCACCTCGGCGCATCAGGCGATAGCGCTGTTCTCGCGCTGATGAGAATTAGCGACAGGTCATTCCAGGGTCGCGTGACGGTTAGCTTGCCTAGACCGATCGACGCACATGGACTGCACCGAACTCTAATTGCCGGTGGACCAGTTCGATGCCCAACGGCGTGTCGATGTGGCCGGTCGCCAGTGTCACGTGTGGTAGCCAAGTGGGAGAGTGCTGTTGCACAACCAAAGAGGATCGCATGAAGGCCTCAGGCTCCGCGATTCCATCGCTCATAAGCATTTCCAAGAACGCACGA
>NZ_JBOGDD010000565.1:0-1927 GCF_050701675.1 Mycobacterium sp.
GGGCGCGCCCGTCGTAGCGGCTCAGCCGTTGCCCTTTCGCGATCAGACCCAGCCTCGTCCGAGCCGCCCGACGACCCTGGGCATGTTGTGGGTGGCGGCGTTCGGTCGCCGGCCGATGGCCGGATGACGGTCTAGCCGACGACCGGTAGGAGATCGCTCGGATCGCCCGACCAGATCACGACCAGCTCGTCCCGTGCGCGTGTCAAGGCGACGTAGAGCAGGGACTTCTCTTTCTGGAGGACGTCCGCACGCTCGATGTCAACGACGTCCTTGAGTGCGAAGGAGGCTGGCAGCGAAGCATCGTCGACGCCGAAGAGGAGGACCTTCGAGAATTCCATGCCCTTCGCGCGATGCATCGTCATCACGACGGGCTTTCCGGCCGGAACTGTCTTGTCTGAGACGAACCGCGCGGCAATCGCTCGCTCGTCAAGCGCGCGGACGAGGTTCTCGGCGGCCTGCTCGGTTCGCACGAGAACGCCGATCGTCTGGTGATCCTCGCCGTCGGCAAGCTCGGCGACCCAACTACCAACGACCGATGCAGCTTGGTCGTAGCTTTCGCCACCTGTGACGGTCGGCAGCAGCCGAGGGATCGGGCCGCTGCGGGCCGACCGGTACTCGCTCGCGTCTTCGGCCTGTTCTTCGAGGTCGAAGAAATCGGAGCCAGTCAGCGCACTTACGGCGTAGCGAAGGTTCTGCGCGGTGGTTCGGTAGTTCAGCCGCAGGCGCTGCGATCGACCGACGATTTTGATCCCGTAGCGGCCCAGAACGATGCGGTTCCCGTAGATGCGCTGGTGCGAGTCCTCGGCGATGAACAGGTCATCCGCGCGCTCATCTGCAAGACCCCTGAGAAATTGCCAGTGCGTCGGCCCGAGGTCTTGGCCCTCATCGACCAGGACATGGTCCGCCAGTGCCTGGCCAGACGCGCTGAGGAGCTCGGCGGCGATCGCCGCCCCTTCAGCGAAGTCGATGCTCCCCTGGATGCCGGCGTTAAGCCTGTACGCGGTGATGACCGACCACACCGCGGCACGTCCAGATCGGTTGAGCGCAACTCTCCGCCCCGGACGACGAACCTTCGCGTACTCCTCTAATGACCTGACGCGATTTGGCAATACGACCAACTCGTACTCGGCCTGAAGGAACGTCGGGCTGCGAAGCTCGGCTGGGAGTGCCGAACCGTCTGAGGCGATCGCGTCGCGCCAAGCACGTCGATCGGTGACCTTGCCGATGTGGCTCGTTCGTGACCCGAGCACGCGCTCAACCGCGACCGCCAGGTCCGCGAGGTCGGCCTGCCTGACGGTTCTTGCAGCGGCGTCAACTCCCGTGACGAAGACGCCAGGAGCGCCGAGCTTCTCAGCGATTGGAAGGCTGGGAGCGAGGATCTTGAGATCGCGTTGGAGTGCCTCTGCAAGGGTTCTGTTGAACGTTGTCAGCATGACGCGCGCGTCCGAGCGCTTGCGTGCGAGGTTCTGCGCTCGATGCAATAGCACGACGGTCTTGCCCGTCCCCGCGCCGCCGGAGAGTCGGAATGGTCCGTTCCACGACCGTTCGGCGTAGCGGCGCTGCTCAGGGTGCAGGAACACGCGCCACGCCTCGAAGTCCGCGTCCTCGATCACCCGCCGCAACTCCGCGTCGTCTTCGATGAACGCGAACTGCAAGCGTGCCGCAGGATGCTGAAGGGCGGTGGCGAGTGTGGCGTCCGGGTCCGGAGTGACCGTGACCGGATCTTCCTCGATGGCGAGGGCCTCCCTAACGGCATTGATGCTCTTGCCGGCGCTCAGGTCGATGAGCGCCACTCCTTGCCACCCGGTCACGAGCGCAGCCAGCTCCACGATCTCCTCTGTGTCGGCGCATTCGAAGGCCAGTTCAGCCACTTCCTCATCGAGTCCGAGGTCCCTGACGAGCGCCTCGGCCGAAAGCCCGAGCCTGG
>NZ_JBOGDD010000566.1:0-1848 GCF_050701675.1 Mycobacterium sp.
CGGGTGCACATCGAACACCCGCACGCGGAGCTCCTCCCGGCTGAGTCTGCCCAATTCTCTGCCGGATTCCGGATCGGTGATCACCTGACCGGTGGTGGAATGCACCGCAAAGACCATGCCTGGCGTCACACCGGCTTCGGCGCCCCGGTTGAGGACGAGCGTGTAGTCGTCCTCAACGAGCGCGACCTGCCCCGTGATCGTCTGACCGCTCACGAGGCCGCCAAGGAATTGCTTTCTCGCAACGGCGATGTCGATGCCGAGCCGACTCGGATCCGCGGCCGGAGGATGTGGGCGTCGGCGGGCAGCGGCACGTCGCCATAGCTCGCGGAGTCCTGCTCGGTTCCCAGCGTGAGCTCGACGGCAGTCTTCGCTTGGAAGAGGGCGATCACGGCCTGCTGGTGACGTTCGGTGCCGAACGAGGTGAGGGCCACCGCGAGCTTCTTGTCGACGTACTCGACGGAACGCTGCAGGTCCGAGATGGCCGGCTCAGCGGCACCCTTGTCCGTGTGCTGCGTCGGCTGGTTACCGAGTCCGCTGTACCAGCGGTGCCCGAGCGCACCCAGGGTGATCGAGCAGACCGGGACCACCACGACGGTGCAGATCAACCCGAGGGAGTTGTGCAACGCGATCGAGCCGACGACGCCGAGGAGCATGACTATGCCCGCGACGAAGAACAGTTGCAGCGTTGGCGGCACTGCTTCGATCGAGCGCCATAGTCGCCCGACGATGCCCGCGCCATATCGAGCGACGCTGGCGATGAAGTGGGAGATGCCCGCTACGGCCTTGAGGGCGATACGGCCCATGTCGTCGGCCTGCTTGCGGGTGAGTGGGGCCTTGGGCGTCGACCATGCCCGCTTCGCCGCCGGCGGCTGGGTAGGCGCCACCTCGGGCTCGACCGGCGACTCGGCAGGCTGCGGGTCATCAGTAGTCACATTTGCAACATCAGTCACATTTGTATGATCTCCGATCCTGGTCGAATCACCGTCCTGACGCGCCGGGACATGCGTGTTGCGGTGTGAAATTCGGTACCTGCGAAACAACCCCACCGTGGTGGGAGCATCACCGCTGGTACGCCCGACTGGGGCATGGTGGCGTTAGAAGGTGTTGACCAGGGTTCGTGATTCGGCCATCTGGTGCGACATCGTGTAGTGGTGGTAGTGCATGGCGCACTTGACCACGCAGATGAACAGCACGCTCGGATCCGGCCGGTGGCGGAGCATCGTCGACATCCTGCGGCGATAGATTCGCCGCAACTCCGGGTCGGGGACATTCTTCATCAGCAGCAGGAACAGGCCAACCGCTCGAACCGCATCAAACGATCGCGCTCGCCATTTCTGCCACGGATGTCGGTCCAAGTACGCGTTGCGAGCTCGGGCGAAATCGAATCCGCGTGTGAGGTAGAGATTCTCGAGCCTATCGAAGTAAAAGTCAGTGTCGTACAAGTCCTGCATTAGACCGATGTACCCGTCGCGCAACGCTTCGCGAGTCATGCCCAGTGGAATCACGTTGGTGCCGTACGCCTGCTCCTCGTCGAGATCGAGGCGGCCCTCACTCTTCAAACGCGCGTGCAACGGTGTCTTCGGGATGGCCGAGAGCATGCCGACCATCGCGTGCATGATGTCCGTCTGCTGCATGAAATCACTTTGTGCCTTGAAGATTCGGGCGTCGTCGTGGTCGAAACCGACGATCATGCCGCACCAGACTTCTAGCCCGGAGTCCTGCACTTTGCGGACGCGGTCGACGAGCGTCCCGCCCTTGTGCACGTTTTGATACTTCTTCGTCTCACGCAGCGATTCTTCGTTCGGGGTCTCGATGCCGATGAAGACCGCTGTGATGTTGGCTGCGACC
>NZ_JBOGDD010000567.1:0-13359 GCF_050701675.1 Mycobacterium sp.
TTCCACCACCGTCCATCTCGCTTGAGCCACTGGCCGACGATGGCTCCGTCGGCAACTTCGAACAGCGAACCCAGCTGGTCTGGGTCCATTCCCGATCCGACGATGACTGGTAGGTTCGTGCCCGCCCGCACCTCTTTGACTTCTGCCGGACTGGTCGGTGATCCGGTACGGGTGCCTGTCGCTATCAGGACATCGGCGTCGAACCACTCTGCGTCTGTTGCCTGTTCGGAGATGCTGCGATCCGCGGTGATGGCATGGGCGCCGAACTTGACGTGGACATCGGCGAGAATTCTTACCTCGGTGGCGTCAATCGCCTTTCGGTAGCGTAAGGCAGTCGCGGCAGGGCCGTTCATGAAACCTTCGTTGGCGACATAGGCGTTGACCCACTGATTGGCTCTGACCCATTTCGCGCCAGACGCCTTCGCAACCGCCAGGGCGGGAATCACACCGTTTGCGACACACGTGATACCAATTGGAGTGTCGACGGCACTGGTGATCTCGACGCATGCGGCGGTCAGTGCCGCGACTGTCTCGGCACCGATGTCCTCTGGGCGGGAGAAGGGCATGTCGCCGGCATTCTCGACCATGATGCCGTCGATACCGCCTGCAGCAAGAGCTTTCGCGTCCTCAACGGCCGCGGCGTAGATGTCCTTGACACGTTCACCGCCGTAGCGTGGTGCGCCTGGCAGTGGCTTGAGATGAACAACGCCGATGATGGGCTTGGTTCGAGCGAAAATCTCACCGAGCACACTGGGGCGGGCAGGGTGGACCATGGGTGGTGCCATCGGGATTACTTCCTTCTCGCGTTTATCGAACGGGTTGTGCCGCCAAGGCGCGGCGGTTGGGATACGACGCTGATGCGCCACGGAATCTCACGGTGTAGGACGCAGCGTCGACGGCGGTCCGCAGTGCGGCCTCCGTCGTCTGGCCCGCCAGACGTTCGGAGACGAACCAACCGGCCAACGCGTCACCGGCGCCCGTTGTGTCGAGGACCGGAGCCGAGATGTCCGGCGCGGGGATCCGTACCACTCGCCGGTCTGTCACGAGTCGCGCGCCGTGGGGTCCCAGCGTCTCCACGATCTCCTGAACACCCAGGTACCGAAGATCTTCCGCCATTGTCGTACCCAGGCGTTGGGCTGCGCGGGTATTGGCGAATACGGTCGTGCAACCACGAAGATGCGGTTCGAGTTCGTCGAGCGAGCGGGGAATCGTGGCCGGCTCGAGATCGACAGACCACGAGATCGACTGATCGCGGCACCGCTGGACGATCAGCGCCGCGGAGTCCAGGTCGTAGAGGGCGGTGTGCACCCAGGCGACCTCAGTCAGGTCGACGTCCCGAGCGCATGAATCGGGTGGGTACATAGCCGCGTTGGGTGCCAGGATCAGCCTTTTCTCACCGCTGCCGTCGAGGGTGATCAGCGCTCTACAGGTCGAATGGTCGGTCGAGATGTGGGCTGTGACGGCGAGGCCCGTCCGTTCGGCGGCCTCCAGTGCCGAGGTGCCCGCGAAGTCGGTGCCGAGACAGGTCAACAGCCTGCTGCGCGTGCCAGCCAGGGAACATGCGATGGCGGCGTTCGCGGTGACGCCGCCGACGGACTCGACGAGGCTCGATGCAATGACCTTCTCGTCCGGACCTGGCAGCTGGTCTACCACAACCGTTGTGTCCCAGCTCATGTCACCCACGAAAAGGGCGCCTTTCTCGGTCATCGCCGCTGGAGCTCTGTACGGTAGCGATACCGGTCGGCCCGATAGTGGCGACACACGTACTCGATGGGGATTCCATTGGCGTCATGGGCCGCGCGGCGGGCGATCAGAACGGGCGCTCCGAGGTCGATGTTCAGTTTCTCCGATAGCACTTCTCCCGCAATACCGGCCTCGATGACCTCGCTACCGCCGGAAACTCGGAAGCCCCGCCCGGTCTCCAGCCAGGTGTACAGCGAAGTCGCTTCGGTGACTTGCCGCATGACGGATTTGGTGGCCGGAACTGCTACCGGTGAAAGCCAGGATTCGCTGACGCCGATGGGCTCGTCATTTGCGAGAAGAAGGCGGGAGTAGAAGACCACCCGACTGGACCGCTCGATAGCCAACGCGCTGGCGACGTCACCTGATGCGCGCACAATACTGGCTTCCGGCTCGGCGTAGCCCGGTGTCCAGCCGCGTGCATGCATGTCCTCGGCGAAACTGGACATCCGTTGCAGCGGTTGATCGACCTTGGGCGGCAACACAATCGAACCGCGGCCGGACCGCCGTTCGATGAGCCCCTGCGTTTCCAGATGGTCGAGCGCGGCACGCGCAGTCGTCCGACTCACACCGAAGCGGCGGTTGAGCTCGGCCTCGGACGGCAACGCGTCGCCGATTTCGAACTCGCCTTTGTCCAAAGCGGTGACCAACCGCTCGCTGATCTGAAACCACAGCGGGATCGCCCCCACCAACAGTTCTTCGTCGTCCCACGCCATACGTCACAACGTAACAACGTCATGACGTTTGCGGGTTTGATTCGACAACTCTTAACAGTCGAAACACGCTCTTTACTTCTTACTTCCCCCATGGTGGTGGCCAGCAGGCGGCGACGACGAACAACCTCGTGGGACGACAAGGTTGACGGCAATGGCGACCTACCCGGCTGTTGCACAGCTGTCAATTACGATGTCGGGGTGCCCGATCGCAGAAGGCTGTCCCCCGACGACAGGCGAAGCGAGCTCCTCGCCCTTGGTGCCGAGGTTTTCGGCCAACGGCCCTACGACGAGGTCCGCATCGACGAGATCGCCGAACGGGCGGGCGTCTCGCGGGCGCTGATGTACCACTACTTCCCGGACAAGCGGGCGTTCTTCGCCGCCGTCGTGCGCGCCGAGGGCGAGCGCCTCTTCGAGGCCACCAACACGCCTCCGCAACCGGGGTTGAGCCTCTTCGAACAGCTGCGGGCGGGCGTGCTCGCCTACCTGCACTACGACGAGGCCCACCCGCACGGCGCATGGGCGTCCTACATGGGGATGGGACGTTCGGACCCGGTCCTGCGGGGCATCGACGACGTCGACAACGACCGGCAGGCCAACCGGATCATCGACCGGGTCACCGAGGCACTCGACGGCCCGCTGGACGACAAGGTGCAGCGCGCCCTCCGCGTGCTCGTCTACGGCTGGCTGGCCTTCACCTTCGAGATGTGTCGCCAGCGCGTCATCGACCCGTCGATCGACGCCGCCGAGGTCGCCGACGCGTGCGCGCACTCGTTGCTCGACGCCATCGCCCGCATGCCAGGGATCCCCGACGTCGAGTGACTTCGGCACCGGTGTCGGTGGGTGCGGGCACTATGGCGGGATGGCCCCCAAGACCACCGATCCGATGGGCCGCTTCAGCGCGCTCGTGCGGGAGTGGTTCGCGGGCACCTTCCCGGCACCCACCGCCGCGCAGGCCGAGGCGTGGGCGGCGATCGCCGGCGGGCACAACACTCTGGTCATCGCACCCACGGGCTCCGGAAAGACCCTTGCGGCCTTCCTGTGGGCCATCGACCAGCTGGCCACCGCGGGTCCCAAGCCCGCGTCGGCGTCGGCCAAGCCGGGCACCCGCGTGCTCTACATCTCGCCGCTCAAGGCGCTGGCCGTCGACGTCGAGCGCAACCTCAGCACACCGTTGACGGGGATCACCCGCGTCGCGGAACGCCAAGGCGTCGCGGTGCCGGACATCAGCGTCGGGGTCCGCTCCGGCGACACCCCGCCCGCCCGTCGGCGGCAGCTGATCACCAGGCCGCCCGACATCCTGATCACCACGCCCGAGTCACTGTTCCTGATGTTGACCTCGGCAGCCAGGGAGACCCTCGCCGACGTACAGACCGTGATCGTCGACGAGGTACACGCCGTCGCCGACACCAAACGCGGCGCGCACCTGGCCCTGTCCTTAGAGCGTCTCGATCAGCTGCTGGCCAAGCCCGCGCAACGGATCGGACTCTCGGCGACCGTGCGTCCACCCGAGGAGGTCGCGCGGTTCCTCGCCGGCGCGGCACCGACCACCATCGTCGCGCCGATGGCGGGCAAGACGTTCGACCTGTCGGTCGAGGTGCCCGTGCCGGACATGGCCAACCTGGTGGAGAACTCGATCTGGCCCGACGTGGAGGGCCGCGTCGTCGACCTGATCGAGTCCCACCAGTCGACGATCGTCTTCACCAACTCGCGACGCCTTGCCGAGCGACTCACCGCCAGGATCAACGAGATCCACGCCGAACGCACCGCGAATGATCTCGTAGTGGAACACAATCCGACGGTCGGTGGCGGCTCGCCCGCTCACATCATGGGCAGCGGTCAGAGCTACGGTGCCGAACCACTACTGGCCAAGGCACACCACGGCTCGGTCAGCAAGGAGCAGCGCGCCCTTGTCGAGGAGGACCTCAAGAGCGGGCGGCTCAAGGCCGTCGTCGCGACGTCCAGCCTGGAGCTGGGCATCGACATGGGTTCGGTGGACCTCGTCATCCAGGTCGAGGCACCGCCGTCGGTGGCCAGTGGGTTGCAGCGCATCGGGCGCGCCGGGCACCAGGTCGGTGAGATCTCCCGCGGCGTGCTGTTCCCCAAGCACCGCACCGATCTCATCGACTGTGCCGTGACCGTGCAGCGCATGCTGGCCGGTGAGATCGAGACCATGCGGGTGCCCGCCAACCCGCTCGACGTGCTCGCCCAGCACACCGTCGCCGCCGCGGCCCTGGAACCCCTTGACGCCGACCGGTGGTTCGAGGCCGTGCGCCGCAGCGCCCCGTTCGCGACGCTCCCCCGCAGCGCCTTCGAGGCGACGCTGGACCTGCTCTCGGGCAAGTACCCGTCCACCGAGTTCGCCGAGCTGCGGCCGCGGCTGGTGTACGACCGTGACGCAGGCGTGCTGACCGCCCGACCGGGGGCGCAACGCCTCGCCGTCACCTCGGGTGGCGCGATCCCCGACCGCGGCCTGTTCACGGTGTACCTCGCCTCGAGCGCCGAGTCCGAGAAGCCCTCCCGCGTGGGCGAACTCGATGAGGAGATGGTCTACGAGTCCAGGCCGGGCGACGTCATCTCACTCGGCGCCACCAGTTGGCGCATCACCGAGATCACCCACGACCGAGTGCTCGTCGTTCCCGCTCCCGGTCAGCCCGCCAGACTGCCGTTCTGGCGCGGCGACGGCGTCGGCAGGCCGGCCGAACTGGGCGCCGCCATCGGCGCCTTCACGGGCCGGTTGTCGGGCATGGCACGCGGCGAGTTCGAAGCACAGTGTCACGCAATGGGTTTCAACGACTATGCGGTCAACAATCTGTGGCAGCTGCTCGACGAGCAACGGCAGGCCACCGGTACCGTGCCCACCGACACCACGTTCATCGTCGAGCGGTTCCACGACGAGCTCGGCGACTGGCGCGTCATCCTGCACTCCCCCTACGGCCTGCGCGTCCACGGCCCGCTGGCGCTCGCCGTCACGCGTAGGCTCCGTGAGCGCTACGGGATCGACGAGAAGCCCACCGCGTCCGATGACGGGATCATCCTTCGGCTTCCCGACACCGACGACGCTCCGCCCGGCGCGGAGCTCTTCGTATTCGACGCCGACGAGATCGACCCCATCGTCACCGACGAAGTCGGTGGATCGGCGTTGTTCGCGTCGCGGTTCCGCGAGTGCGCGGCCAGGGCACTGCTGCTCCCGCGCAGGCATCCCGGCAAGCGGTCCCCGCTGTGGCATCAGCGCCAACGCGCCGCCCAGCTCCTCGACGTGGCACGCAAGTACCCGGACTTCCCCATCGTGCTCGAGACCGTTCGCGAATGCCTGCAGGACGTCTACGACGTGCCGACTCTGCGCGACGTGATGAATCGCATTGCGCAACGCCGCATCCGGCTGCTCGAGGTCGAGACCGCGACACCGTCGCCGTTCGCGGCGTCGCTGTTGTTCGGCTACGTCGGTGCGTTCATGTACGAGGGTGACAGCCCACTGGCCGAGCGGAGAGCGGCCGCGCTGTCGCTGGACAGCGTGCTACTCGCCGAACTGCTGGGCCGTGTCGAACTGCGCGAGCTGCTCGACCCGCAGGTGATCGAGTCCACCGTCGCGGCGCTGCAGCACCTCGCCCGCGACCGCGCGGCGCGCGACGCCGAGGCAGTCGCCGACCTGCTGCGCCTTCTCGGGCCGCTCACCGAGGAGGAGATCGCGCAGCGGTCCACCGCCGATGACGTCGGGGGCTGGGTGGAGGGCCTGCGGGCGGCGCGGCGCGCCTTGACGGTCACCTTCGCTGGCCAGACGTGGTGGGTCGCCATCGAAGACATCGGACTGCTGCGCGACGGCGTCGGAATCGCCGTACCCGTCGGCGTCCCCGCGAGCTTCACCGGCTCCGTGGCCGATCCTCTTGGCGAATTGCTCGGCCGCTACGCGCGCACCCACGGTCCGTTCACCACCGCTGAGGCCGCCGCCCGCTTCGGGCTCGGAGTGCGGGTCACCGCGGACGTGCTCGGCCGCATGGCGGTCGACGGCAAGCTGGTGCGCGGAGAGTTCACCGACTCCGAACAGTGGTGTGACGCAGACGTTCTGAAGATCCTGCGGCGCCGGTCACTGGCCGCGCTGCGGGCGCAGGTCGAACCCGTGAGCACCGCGGCCTACGCGAGATTCCTGCCCGCGTGGCAACAGCTCGGCTCCTCGAAGGTGTCGGGCATCGACGGGTTGGCTGGCGTCATCGATCAACTTGCGGGAGTGTCGCTTCCGGCCTCGGCGATCGAGCCGTTGGTGTTCGGCCAGCGCGTCCGTGACTACCAGCCCGCAATGCTGGACGAATTGCTCGCCTCCGGCGAGGTCACCTGGTCCGGCGCAGGCCAGATCGGCGGCAACGACGGCTGGATCACCTTCCACTCGGCCGATTCCGCGCAGATGACACTCGGCACGGCCGCCGAGATCGATTTCACCGACACCCACCGCACCATCCTCGACACGCTTGGTCATGGCGGCGCGTACTTCTTCCGCCAACTCGGCGGTGACGGGCCGACGGATCCCGAGCAGTTCAAAACCGCACTGTGGGAACTCATCTGGGCCGGCTGGGTGACCGGCGACACGTTCGCTCCCGTACGTGCGTTGCTGGCAGGCACGGGCCGCCGTGGTGGTTCGCACCGCCAGCGACACCGCCCGCCACGGTTGAGTCGCTACAGCGTGGCGCACGCCCAGACCCGGACCTCCGAGCCGACGGTGGCGGGCCGGTGGTCGGCGCTGCCGCCCGCCGAACCGGACTCGACGATCCGGGCCCACTTTCAGGCGGAGCTGCTGCTCAACCGCTACGGCGTGCTGACCAAGGGGTCCGCCGAGGGCGTGCCAGGCGGCTTCGCGATGCTCTACAAGGTGCTCTCCGCCCTGGAAGACGCCGGGCGCTGCCAACGCGGGTACTTCGTCGAATCCCTCGGTGGTGCGCAATTCGCGGTCGCCTCGACGGTGGACAGGCTGCGGACCTATCTCGACGACGTCGACCAGGAGCGTCGCGCATATCAGGCGGTCGTGCTCGCGGCGACCGATCCGGCGAATCCCTATGGAGCCGCGCTGCCGTGGCCCGGCGACGGGACGCACCGCCCGGGACGCAAGGCCGGGGCGCTGGTGGTCCTGGTCGACGGTGAGCTGGCGTGGTTCCTGGAACGAGGCGGCCGGTCGCTGCTGTCCTACTCCGACGACGCCGAGGCCAACCGGGCGGCCGGGGCCGCGTTGGCGGAGCTGGTTGCCGGCAGACGATTGCAGTCCCTCCTGGTGGAGAAGGTCAACGGCGGTCCCGTCCTCGATCCCGCTCCCGACGACCGGCTTGCGACCGTCCGCGACGCCCTGACCGCGAGTGGTTTCGCGCGCACTCCCCGGGGACTACGCCTGCGGTGAACCGGCCCGCGAGACGCAGATCACTCCGTCTCCGACCGGTCCGAACGCCTCCTCGGAGTGAAGCAATGTCGAGTATTTGGTTATATGGAATGTCGTGAAAGTCGTTGACCAAGACCCCCGTCAAGACCCCGTTCGGCGGTGCCCCCGCACGTGCGTTCACCGGGGTGACACGTGGCGCTGAAGACAGACATCCGTGGCATGGTCCACCAGTATCCGGATTACTTCATCGTCGGCCGCGAGAAGATCCGCGAATACTCCAAGTCGGTCCAATCCCAGGATGGCGCGAACTTCGACGAGAAGGCCGCCGCCGAACAGGGGCACCCGGCCATCATGGCGCCGCTGACGTTCACTGCGGTTTATGCGCTGCTCGTCCAGCAGGACTTCTTCCGCAGCGTCGACGTCGGCATCGAGACGATGAACATCGTCCAGGTCGACCAGCGGTTCGTCTATCACGAGCCGATTTACGCAGGGGACAAGCTGTGGGCCCGGCTGGAGATCCACTCGGTGGATGAGCGGTTCGGCGCTGACATCGTCGTGACGAGGAACGTCTGCACCAACGAGCACGGCGAGCTGGTCCTCGAAGCGTTCACCACCCTGATGGGCCAGCAAGCCGAGCAGTCGGTGAAGATCAGCGGGCTTTGACGGGCGCCCCCACTCCCCATAATGGCAAAAGTGACAAAACTTCGGTAAGCGCGCTCCATAATCGGGCCATGGTCTCGCTCATCGTTCACGCCGTCCTCGGCCTCCTCGTCATCGCCTGGATCGTCCGCGCCAACGGACAGGTCTTCGCGCGCCCAGCGGGTGGACCGGCCTTCTCCGTGCTGGAGATCGTCTTCTACGCGATCGGCATCGCGTCGATCGCACTCGGTTACTACTTCAACCACCAGTTCGTGGACCAGTACGCGGTCGAGGGCGGAAACCCGATCTGGGGCCCCGGCAGTTGGCAGCAGTTCATCCAACTCGGCTACGTCAACCCAGCGGCCGCCTCAGCCAGCCAGGACTACACCATCATCAACGTCGTCCTGCTCCCGCTGTTCACCATCGTCGACGGGTATCGGCGCGGCATTCGGCGGCCGTGGCTGTTCTTCGTGAGCAGCCTCTTCGCCAGTTGCGCATTCGCGTACGCGTTCTACTTCGCGGTCGTCGAACGTCAGCACCGGCACGAGAAGGCCGCCAAGGCGCTGCACGCCATTCCCGCGTGATCGGGAACACGTCCCGAGGCGTTCGTGTTCTCATGAGTCGTGAGCGAGCACCTCTTCACCACCCCGTTCGGATTCGACTCCACCGCCGCGGAGGTGATCGCGGGCGTCGACCTGACGGGTAAGCGCGCGATCGTCACCGGAGCCTCGTCGGGCATCGGGGTCGAGACCGCACGGGCCCTTGCCGACGCGGGCGCCGAGGTGACCCTGGCCGTCCGCGACACCACTGCCGGCGATCGCGTCGCCGCGGACATCGGCGGGGCCGGGGTGGGCGCGCTGGACCTCAGCGATCTCGCCAGCGTCTCCGCCTTCACCGACTCGTGGCAGGGTCCGCTGCACATCCTGGTCAACAACGCGGGCGTGATGGCGATCCAGGAACTGACAATGTCGGCCAGTGGCCACGAAATGCAGTTCGCGACAAATCATCTCGGCCATTTCGCGCTGTCCGTCGGCCTGCACGACGCACTCGCCGCGGCGGGCGGAGCCCGCATCGTCTCCGTGAGCTCCGGTGGCCACCTTCGCTCGCCAGTCGTGTTCGACGACATCGACTTCGCGTTCCGTGACTATGATCCGTTCGGCGCCTACGGCCAGTCGAAGACCGCCAACGTGCTGTTCGCGGTCGAGGCCACCCGTCGCTGGTCGGCTGACGGCATCGTCGCCAATGCGCTGATGCCCGGCGGCATTGCCACGCCTCTTCAGCGCCACCTTCCGACGGAGTACGCCGAGCAGGCGCTCACGGCCTTTCGCGCGGGCGGATCGGACTTCAAGACCGTCGAGCAGGGCGCCGCGACGTCGACACTGTTGGCGGCCTCTCCCCTGCTGGACGGCATCGGTGGCCGCTACTTCGAGAACTGCAACGAAGCCACGGTCGTCGACCACCGCGGCGGTCCCGGCACGGGTGGCGTCGCGGCCTATGCGCTGGATCCGTCGAATGCCGAACGGCTGTGGGACCTTTCGCTGGAGATGATCGGCAGCCGTTGGTGAGCCACCGCCTAGCTGGGCGGCGCGGGGTGGCTTCGGTAGAACTCGAGGTGGCGCCGCTGCGGGTACGTTTACGTCATGCCAGAGGGTGACACCGTCTTCCGCACAGCGGGCAAGCTGCGGGAGACGCTGGCCGGCAGGACGCTGACGCGTTGCGACGTGCGGGTGCCGAAGTTCGCCACCGTGGATCTGACGGGTCTGGTGGTCGACGAGGTGCTCAGTCGCGGCAAGCACCTGTTCATCCGGGTGGGCGACGCGAGCATCCACTCGCACCTCAAGATGGACGGCGCGTGGCTGGTGGGTGGCCAGATCCGCCGCGTGCCCGCCCACGGAGTCCGGATCATCCTGGAAACCGCCGACTCTCGGGCCGCGGGCGTGGACCTCGGGGTCCTGGAGATCCTGAAGCGCGATCACGACATGGACGTCGTCGCCCATCTTGGCCCCGACCTGCTTGGCGACGACTGGGACCCGCGGACTGCGGCGGCGAACCTGATGGCGGATCCGAAACGGCCGCTGGCCGAGACCCTACTGGACCAGCGAGTGATGGCGGGCGTCGGGAACGTCTACGCCAACGAGCTCGGTTTCGTCACCGGACGCCTACCCACGTCACCGGTGAGCAGCGTCAAGGATCCACTGCGGATCGTGCAGCGCGCCAGGGACATGCTGTGGCTGAACCGATCCCGAGTGAATCGGACCACCACTGGGAACACCCGGCCCGGCAACGATCTGTGGGTGTACGGCCGCGCCGGGCGCCCGTGTCGGCGGTGCGGAACGACCATCGAGATGGACGGCAGCGGCGACCGCGTCAGGTACTGGTGCCCCGTCTGCCAGACCTAGTACCGCGACTTGTGCACCCGCACCCGCGGTCGGCGCGGTGTTCTGTTTCGGGACATCGCTGACAGTTGTATGTCTCGGGACATCGCTGACACCTGAGTAGGGCCTTGAGCAGGATGGTTCATGGCCCAGAAGGTGACGGCAATGGACATTCGGATGGCGTCGGCGTTGGCGGGGCAGGTGCAGAACGTCTCGGCGTTCTGCCGTGAGAAGAAGATCAGTCGACAGACTTTCTACAAGTTCCGGACGCGTTTCGCTCTGGAGGGACTCCACGGGCTGCAGGAGCGGTCACGGCGGCCGGTGTCGTGTCCGGGTCAGACCCCGCCCTCGGTCGAGGAGGTGGTGCTGCGCACCCGCAAGGAGTTGTATGACGCAGGGCTGGACCATGGCCCACAGTCGATCCTCTGGAGGTTGCAACGCGTCGGGTTCGACCAGGTGCCCTCACCCTCGACGGTATGGCGGATCCTGACCCGCCACGGCGTCATCACCCCACAACCCCAGAAACGACCGAAGTCGGCGACCAAGCGGTTCTGCTTCAAGCGGCCCAACGAGTGTTGGCAATCGGATTGGACTGAGTGGCACCTGGCTGATGGCACCGCGGTGGCTATCGCGGGCAGTCTTGATGATCACTCCCGCTACCTGGTCGGGCTTGCTGCCGGCCTCGGTGCGGGTACCGGTGAGCTGGTGTGGTCGGTGATGCTGGCCGGGATCACCGAGTGCGGGATTCCGTCAATGTCGTTGACCGACAACGGAATCATGTACAGCGGGCGGTTACGTGGATACGAGTCGGCGTTCGAGGCCAACCTGCGCGCCCTAGGTGTGCGCACCATCAACTCCCGGCCCTATCACCCGCAGACCTGCGGCAAGATCGAGCGGCTCTGGCAGACCCTGAAGAAGTGGCTCAGAGCCCACGACGCCCCTGGCACCCTCGCTGACCTCAACGAGCTCCTCGCCGGGTTCCGCGCCTTCTACAACCAGAACCGCCCCCACCGGGCGTTGCACGGAGCTACTCCGGCCGAGGCGTTCGCCGCCACCGAAGCCGCCCGTCCCGCCGAGCGGCCCCTGCCCGCACCGGTGTTCGTCTCCCGCCACACCGTCGACGAGATCGGCGGAAACCTCTAAGTCCCGCCGTATCGCGTCAACGTCGGCCTCCGCTGGGCTGGGCATGACTGCGACTGCATCCGCGACGGCGAGCACATCGCCATCTTCAGCGGCACCAGGCTCGTCCGCGAGTTCACCGCCGACCCCACCCGCCGACACCAACCCGGCGACAAAACCACGCGAACCTACCGCACCCGCGAACCCAAACCGGCACCATGACTGTCAGCGATGTCCCGAGACATACAACTGTCAGCGATGTCCCGAAACAGAACACCGCGGTCGGCGCGGGTACAGGTGCACAAATCAGCGGAATGGATCAACGCCAGGGCAGCGCCAGCCTGCAGATCTTGCGCACCACGGTGGCGAACTGCTGCGGCAGCGGGCCCTTGTTGTAGGGAATGCCGTAGCGCTCGCAGATCTCCTGGACCTCGACCGAGATCTCCGCGTGCCGGAATGCCGGGATGTCGGGAAAGAGGTGGTGCTCGATCTGGAACGACAGGTTGCCGCTCATGACGTGGAAGAGCTTTCCACCCGTGAGGTTGGCCGAGCCGAGAATCTGGCGGAAGTACCACATGCCGCGACTCTCGTTCTCGGTCTCCTCGACACTGAACTCCTGTGTGCCATCGGGGAAGTGACCGCAGAAGATGATCGCATACGACCAGACGTTGCGAATCAGGTTGGCCGTCATGTTCCCGGTGAACACCCACGGCGCGAACGGGCCGGCGAGCAAGGGGAAGGCCACGTAGTCCTTGGCCGACTGACGTCTGACCTTCTTCCAGATGCCCTTGATGATCTCGCGCTTGTCCGCGATCGAGATCTCACCGGACGTGATGCGTTCGGTCTCCAATTCGTGCAGCGCGACGCCGTACTGGAACAGCACCATCAGCAGGAAGGCGTAGACCGGATTGCCAAGGAAGTAGGGCTTCCACCGCTGATCCTCGCTCATTCGCAGGATGCCGTAACCGATGTCGCGGTCCATTCCGACGATGTTGGTGTGGGTGTGGTGCATGTAGTTGTGCGAATGCCGCCACTGGTCGCTCGGGCAGGCCGAGTCCCACTCGAAGTTGCGGCTGGTGAGTGCCGGATCGCCCATCCAGTCGTACTGGCCGTGCATGACGTTGTGGCCAATCTCCATGTTGTCCAGGATCTTCGAGGCCGCGAGCATGGCGGTCCCCGCGATCCACGCCGGTGGAAGGATGCCTGCGAAGAGCAGCCCGCGTCCACCGACCTCGAGGGCGCGCTGCGCCTTGATGACCCGACGGATGTAGGTGGCGTCGCGCTCGCCGAGGTCGGCGACCACGCGCTCGCGCAACGCGTCGAGTTCGCGGCCGAATTCCTCGGCCATCTCGGGCGTCATGGTGACGGACTTGCCGCCCACCATCTTGGTGATGGCCTGCTGAATGGTCTTGGA
>NZ_JBOGDD010000568.1:0-10067 GCF_050701675.1 Mycobacterium sp.
GGTGAACGCCGCTGGCGTAGGCGATCCGCTTCTGGGCCTCTGCTGCCTCGATCTCTTGAGCATCGGCGAGCACACGTTCGGCGTCGGCTCGCTGTACGACGACGACACCGTCTGCGTCGGCGACGATGATGTCGCCGGGGCCGACGACGACGCCTGCGATCGCAACAGGCTGCTGCAGCCTTCCGGGGCCGTGTTTGTAGGGCCCGGCAGGGGTGACTGCCCTTGCGAAGACTGGCATTTCGCAGTCAGCCAGCGCATCCGCGTCACGCACCGCGCCATCGATGACGAATCCACCGATGCCGAGTGCCTTGGCACGGATTCCGATCAGGTCGCCGATGATGGCGCGGGTCGGATCGCCGTGACCGTTGATCACGATGATGTCACCAGGTTTGGCGATGTCGAGGGCGTGATGGACGTAGAGGTTGTCGCCAGGACGGGTCCACACGGTCAGTGCGGGACCGGCGAGCCGGGCACCGGGCCACATCGGACCCAGGCCGGAGGCGACGCCGAAGCGTTCTTGTGCGTCAGCAACATTGGCCGCGGGCACCGAGGCGAATCGTTCGATGATGCCGTCGGCGAGATCGGTTGTTGTCGTCATCGTCATCCGTTCGACTGTAAGAGTTCGGCGATGATCGGTTTGATCACCGTTTCGCGTTCGGTCCAGAGCTTCTCGACGTCAGCGCTGGACATGAATGCTGGTTGGACTCCGGTGTCCTTGAGTTTGGTCTGCACGGCGGGGTCTTCTTCGGACTTCTTCAGTGCTGCCTCCAGAACTGAAACAGTCTCGGCGGGTGTGTCTTTCGGGACGGATATGGCGAAGGCGTTGCTCATCGGATCGACCTGGAAACCCTGGCTCGCCAGGGTGTGGACCTCGGGGATGAATTCGCTCGGGGTGTCCTGGATGACGGTCAAGATGTTGAGCTCGCCCGACTTGTACTGGCCGTAGAAGCTGGAGATGCCACCCAGTCCGAAGTCGATCTCGCCGGACACCAGAGCGGCGATCTTCTCCGCTCCGCTGTTGTAATGCACGATGTTGAACTTCAAGCCGAGGGAGTCTTCGAGGATGCGCAGATTGATGTGATCATCGCCGCCGCGTGAGTCCGTCCCGACCGTGATTGCTCCCGGCTTGGCCTTCACCGCGGCGAAGAGGTCCTTGATCGTCTTGTACGGACTGGACTTGTTGACGCTGATCACAATGGCATTCGAGGCAAAGGACCCCACCGGGATGAAGCTGTCGCGGTCGAATCCCGCCTTCTTGGTGGGGTCGAGGTAACGCCCGAGGATCGAGGGCACGTTGGTGTAGACGAGCGTGTGCCCGTCGGGCTTGGCGTTGGCGGCGTAGTTGAGCCCAATGACCTGGCTTCCACCTTCCTTGTTGACCACCTTGACATTTGCACCGAGCGAGGTCTGCATCGACGGAGCCACGATCCGGGCCAGGATGTCGTTGCCGGCCCCTGCTGCGGACGGCACGATCCATTCGATGGTGCTGCCCTTCTTGGGAAACACTCCGGCATCCCCCGTCCCCCCGCCCGAGCAGCCGGCAGTGAGGACGACCGCGGCCAGCGCAGCCCCGATCGCCATCAGTTGTCTCTTCATTTCGCTGTCTCCTTCGATGGGACCGATTCGACGGGTGCGGCTTCGTTCACGGCCACGAGCACGGTTCGCGACGCAGCTCGGGACTTCTTCTTGCCGACGACCGCCGTGATCGCAGGCCGGATCGCGCCAAATACGAGGGCGAGTGCACAGACTCCGACAAGGGTCATGCTGAGCGGGCTGCTGATGAAGACCCCATAGTCGCCGCGCGAAAGCGCCAGGGAGCGTTGGAAGTTCTCTTCGAGCATCGGCCCGAGGATCAACGCCAACACGAGTGGGGTCAGCGGAACCTTCAGTAGGTGGAAGAGGTAGCCGACGACACCCGCTCCGAGCATGACCATGATGTCGAAGGCGCTGCCGTTGATGGAGTAGGTGCCCAGGAACATGAAGGCGAGGATCGCCGCCATCAGGTAGTAGAACGGCACGCGCAGGATCGCGATCCACACCCGGGCGAGCGGGACGTTGAGGATGAGCAGGATCAGGTTGCCGACCAGGAAACTCGCGATGATGGTCCACGCGACGTCGGGGTTGTCGCGGAACAACAGGGGCCCGGGGATCAGACCATTGATGGTGAAGGCGCCTGCCATGATGGCGACGGTCGCCGACGTCGGGATGCCGAGAGTGAACAACGGGATCATCGAGGACACCGATAGCGAGTTGTTCGCCGCCTCGGGACCGGCGACACCTTCCACGGCGCCGTTGCCGAACTCGCGGCTCTTCTTCGAGAATCGCTTCTCGGTCGCATAGGACGCCAGAGACGTTGCGGCGCCCGGCGATCCGGGCAACAGGCCCATGAAGAATCCGATCACCGACCCCCGGAGGAACGGGAAGAACGACCGCCGCATGTCCTCGCGACTCGGGAACAGTCTGCCGACGGTCAGTGGTTTCGGAACCCCGAGGGGACCCTTCTGCGCCTGGGCGAAGATTTCGCTGAGCCCGAACACTCCCATCACGACGGCGACCAGGCCGATACCGTCATAGAGCTCGGGCATGTCGAAGGTGAATCGCTGGATCCCCACCCCGGAGTCGATGCCGACCGTCGCGATCGCCAGACCCAACCCTGCGCTCAGTAGGGCCTTCGGGAAGTTGTTGCCGGCGAAGCTGGTGATGAGGGCCATGCCCAGCAGGGCGACGAGGAACAGTTCGGGTGCCCCGAACTCCAGCGCCAGGCGACTGAACGGCGCGACGACCACGAATCCGATGACGCCGATCAGTCCACCGACGAACGAGGCAAGGGCCGCGATCACCAGGGCGGGTCCGCCCCGCCCCTGCTTCGCCATTTCGTAGCCGTCGATGGTCGTGGCGATCGACGACGCCTCGCCGGGGATCCGCAGGAGTACTGCCGTCGTGGTGCCCCCATAGGCGGCGCCGTAGAGGATCGCGGCGAGCATGATGATCGCGGTCGTGGCGTCCAGACCGAAGGTCACTGGTATCAGTAGGGACACCGCGGCCGCCGGGCCGAAGCCGGGTAGTACGCCGACGATCATGCCGAGCACGCAGCCAAGGAGTGCGAAGAGCAAGTGCTGGGGGGTGAAGACGTTTACCAGCCCGCCCAGGAGTGCATCGAAGCCCACGGTCAGAGTCCCAGCGTCGCGAGGAAGTCAATCGAGGACGCGGGAAGTTCTGTGCCCAGCCAGGATTCGAATACCAGGCGTGAGACGAGCGCTGCGCCGATGCCGACCACGAGCGCGAGCCACCACGGTCGCTTGCTCACGAAGAACAGGACGACGGCCAGCATCAGTGTCATCGAGAGCGTGTAGCCGATGACGGGAAGCACTTGCGCCGCACCGAGGACTGCGGCCACGATGATCCCGACGCGCAGCCATCCTGCGCGATCCGGGAACTCGGCTTCTTCTGCGTCTTCGTCGATCTCATCGTCGACTTCGAAGCGATGAGTGACGTCCTCGAAGCTCTTGTCGACAGTTTCGACGCTCGACGCTGCATCGGCGCGGCGCGTGAATGCGAGTTGGAGCAGCCAGAGAAGGCCCGACAGGGAGACGAGAATCCCTGCGACCGTGGGGAAGAAGCCTGCGCCGACTCCGGTGACGTTGATCAGACCGTAAGTGACGCCGACGAAGGCGATGGCACCCCCGCCGAACAGCGAAATGGTCGCGACCGACCATTCCAACCTGACGAGGCCCAACGGCCTGGGTTCATTGGTGAGTGCCGGCATCGTCGTCCGCCTCTCCGTGTGTCGGGAAGAATTCGAAGCTCGCCCAAGTGGCGAACTTGTAATCTTGCACAGGATTGCATGTCCATGAGATAGTGTCAAACATCACAACGAAGACAGGGAGTGACGTGAGCTTTCGCGCAGTGGTCGCCAGCAGTCCGGTGCAGTTGAGTGCGTCCGAGGATCGCGTCATGAATGTCCTGTTGGGCGCCGACATGTCCAACGCCCCGGCCGCAGAGGTCGCCGAGAAGGCCAAGACGCACGAGTCCACCGTCATCCGGCTTGCCCAAAAGCTGGGCTACCGCGGCTATCCCGAGTTGCGCAGTGATCTCCGCAGAGATGAAGAGGCACCGACCGCCAGCACGTCGCCGATGAGGGGCGAGAGCGGACATCACCTCGATGAGTTCATCCGCGACGAGATGCGGGCATTCGACGCATTGTCGCGGTTCGTCTCCCAGGAGGACCTCGATGCCGCGGCGCGAACGCTGCACTCCACCCGCACCGTCTACTTGCTTTCCAGCAACGACGAGCGACCGACGCTCGATCTGCTGGCGCGCCGGCTCCGACGCCTCGGAATGACGGTGGTCAGCATGCAGCCGTCGCCAAAGGACATGGCCGAACGCTTCGTATCGTTCGATCACACCAGCACGTTGATCGGCTTCGCGCTGCGCGAAGCGCCAGGACAACTGTCCGCACTGGTGGCGGAAGCCGCGCGACGGGGCGGCAAGACGATTCTGATCAGCGACGTTCCTGGCTACAAGTTCCGGCCCAGCCCGGACCACTTGCTCGCGGCGCGACGGGGCGACGACGGTGAGTACCGCACCCAGCTGATCCCCATCGCGCTCTGTTATGCGCTGCAACTGGCCGTATTTCATCTCGACGTCGACCGGTATCAGGCGACTCGCGACACCATCGACGACCTGACTCGCCTGCTCGGCGGTACAGACGAGATTCCCCTTCGGCCGTGACCGACCGGCCCTGGAAGCTGGCGCTTGGCCTGCAGGCGAGCCTGGTTTCAGCATCCTGGACCGGGGTCCGGCTGATGATCGGATACCGCGCACTCGCGCTGGGTGCCGACCCGTTCTTCCTCGGCCTGCTGGCGTCGTCGATGGCGCTGCCCGCGCTGCTGGCTGCGCTGCCCGCGGGCCGGGTCACCGACCGCATCGGCGGCTCCATCGTGGCGACCGCAGGCATGGTGATCGCCGCCGCGGGAAGCGTGTGCGGGTTCCTGCTGCCTGGCCTATGGATCCTTCTGGCCGTCGCGGCCTGCATCGGCTTCGGACAGATCTTGATCATGGTGGGCCAGCAGACATTCGTGGCCAACGTCAGCGCCGACTCCGACAGCGACGCCGCATTCGGCACCCTCACCGCGTCCGCGTCGATCGGACAGCTCATCGGCCCGCCGCTGGTGACGACGGCGGCCTCACTTGCGGCGTTCGGGGGGCAGTCGCACCCGAACACCACCGTGGGTTTGATGGTGTGCGCAGCCCTCATTCTGCTCGCCGCTCCCACGTACGTCATGATCCGGCCCGTAGACCGGTCCCTGACCCCTGCCCGTGACACCAAGGACGAAGATCCGGCCCAGGTGTCGCAGCTACTCAAGACGCCGCAGATGTGGCGCTCACTCGCGGTCAGCGGTGCCGTTCTCGTCACCGTCGACCTGATGTACGCATTCGTCCCCGTCTGGGCGACCGACCGCGGCATCAGCGCGACCGTGGTGGGACTCCTGCTGGCGCTACGCGCGGCCGTCTCGGTCCTGAGCCGGTTCGGGTTGACGCGCTTGGTCGCCCGCTTCGGACGCAAGGTACTCATCGTCGTTTCGATCGGTGCATCGGTGGCTGCGCTCATCGCACTTCCCTTCGTCAATGCCTGGGGAGCCGCTGCCGTCATGATCGGGCTTGGTCTCGGGCTGGGCATCCCCCAACCGCTGACGATGGCATGGGTGACCTCGCTGACGCCGTCCCCGTCCCATGGCGCGACGCTGGGCATGCGGCTGACCTCCAACCGGCTCGCCCAGATCACCCTCCCCTTGGCCGTCGGCGCATTCGCTGCTCCGCTCGGGGTGCTGGGAATCTTCTGGGCCAATGCCGCCCTGCTGCTGGGCGCAATCGCCATCATGGCCCGTTCCAAAGCCGGGGAGCCTGATCCACCCTGACCTCCGCGCGTCAGCAATCCCCTCATTTTCACGAGCGGGAGGATTCCCGTAGCGTGGTGCGCGCAAGGGCCGTGCGGCAACGCAGCCACGGTCGGTCATGAAGCGATGGGTACCGGCAACGCAGCTCGGAAGCGTTGTGCGTCAACCCCTTCCATCGTTTTTCTATGTGCGTGTCCGGACCATGTGTCGACGGATGACGTTACCGACTCGAAGGATTGCAGCTTGGTTGGCAAACCTGAAGACGGTCATGACGCGCGCCCCGATCGCGTCGTACACCGTCGAACGGCTCTGAAGGTCCCCCTGATGCTGGTCGGAGCCGGCTCGCTGACCCGAACGCCGCGGGCCTCCGCGGCAGGACGGGGACGCTGGTCAGCGGACCGCGCCAACAGTTGGTACCGGGCGCAGCCTCGCCTCGTCGGCGCCAACTACATCCCGTCGAACGCGATCAATCAGCTCGAGATGTTCCAGCCCGGCACCTACGATCCGCGTCGCATCGACGTCGAGCTGGCCATGGCAGGGCGCCTCGGGCTCAACACCGTGCGGGTGTTCCTACACGATCTGCTCTGGGTCCAGGACCGACGCGGCTTCCTTCGGAGGCTGCTGCAGTTCGTCACCATCGCGGCAAGCCATGCCATCAAGCCGCTTTTCGTCTTCTTCGATTCGTGCTGGGATCCGCACCCCAGACTGGGTCCTCAGCACGCGCCGGTGCCCGGCGTGCACAACTCCGGGTGGGTGCAGAGTCCCGGTGCCGATCGTCTCGGCGACCCGGGTTACGTCAACGTTCTGAACGACTACGTCACCGGAGTGTTGACCCAGTTCCGCCGCGACGATCGGATCCTTGGGTGGGATCTGTGGAATGAGCCCGACAACCCCGCGGACGCGTACCGCACGGTCGAGAGGCCCGACAAGTTCGACCTCGTCGCTGCGCTGCTGCCCCAGGTCTTCGAGTGGGCGCGCGCAGTCGACCCCGTTCAACCCCTGACCAGCGGCGTCTGGCAGGGGATCTGGGCCGACCCGCGACGCCTCAGCCCGATCGCGCGCATCCAGCTCGACAACTCCGACGTGATCTCCTTCCACTCCTATGCCGACCCCGCTGGCTTCGAGGGCCGGATCGCCGAACTCGCGCCGATGCAACGGCCGATCCTCTGTACCGAGTACCTGGCGCGCACACTGGGTAGCAGCGTCGACGGAATCCTGCCGGTTGCCGTCCGGCACGGCGTCGCCGCGTACAACTGGGGTCTGGTCGCAGGCAAGACCCAGACCTACCTGCCGTGGGATTCGTGGGATCACCCGAACGCCCCGCCCCCGGCGGAGTGGTTCAGCGACCTGCTCCATCGCGATGGGCGGCCCTATCGGGACAGCGACATCCGCGCGATACGGCGCGTGACGCCTCTACTCCGCGCGAAATGAAGTCTCCGCTCCCTGAAGGGGGCGGTTGTGTTACTGCGCAGCCTGGGTGATCTGCTCGGAGTATCTCGCGTCCAGAAGCTGCGTGATGTCGACGGGTCGCGGGAGGAAGCCCGCCTTTTCGAGCACGCCCATCAAATCCACCTCGGTCTTGGTACCCAGATCCTCGGGGCCGACGGGGATGAGAGTCGACGCGCTGGTGCGAGCGGCCAGCAGGGCCTGGTCTTGGGTCAACTGCTGGGTCGACACGAACGCCTTGGCGATTTCGTCCGGATGCTCGGCTCCCCATTTTTGGAATCGGGCAATCCTTTGGGAGAAGTCACCGATGGCGGCCGCGAGTTTGGGGTCGGCAAGGGCCTGGGTTCTGACGGTGACGGATACGTAGCCAGGAAAGCCGACTTCGGGACCGGTGGCGACCTGCTTGACCTTCCCGGCGTCGATCGCCGAGCCGACCTGCGCGAGCGAGGTGGAACCGGCTTGTACGGATCCGTTGATGATCGCCGGTGCGATCGAATCACTCTGCAGAAGCTGCACATTGACGTCTTTGGTCGTCAGCCCTGCCTTGTAGAGGGCGAGCAGCGCCACCGCGTTGGCGTTGCCGCCCTCGTTGTACGTATAGGTCTTACCCCGCAGGTCGGCGAGAGCGTTGATGCCCGCGTCGGTGTTGGCGGCAATGATCGCCGGCGGGTACTTGGCCGGATCGTAGGGTTTGAGCAGACCGATGATCTTTATCGGTGCGGTCGCCGCGGTCCACGGTTGCTTGGCTTCTGCGGCCGCCTTCGGTGCTGCGGTGTCGCTGAGGCCCCAACTGATGTCGATGGCGTTGCCGTAGAGCGCCTGGACCGTCGGTCCTGCTCCGTTGAGCCGGGACCACTCGACCTTGTAGGGCGTGTTCTTGAAGAAGTCGGTGGCATCGGTCTGGGCTCGAAACACGTCTTGGAAGATTCCGACCCGCAGGGTCAGGTCGCCGACGTCGACGCCGTTGATCGTGCGTTCGCCTTCCGGCGCCTGGTGGGAGCCGTCGTCACCAGACCCGCTGACGCAGCCGGCGGTGAGCAGTGCCAAGAGCACGACGATCATGGCAGCGAGGGCACTGACGTGGCCGCGGTAGATCATCGGGTCTCCTCGGAACGGTTGAGCTCGTGGTCGGCCGCGGTGACGCCCAGTTCGCCGTAGAGCCGGGTCTTCAGGGCCGCGGTTCGTTCCGGCGTGCGGTGGTGTTCGAGGGCGATGTCGACGGAAATCCGTGCGTTCTTGAGCACAAGTACACGGTCGGCGAGTCGGACCGCTTCTTCGACGTCGTGGGTGACCAACATGACTGCGGGCTCGTGACGACGGCAGAGTTCTTTGACCAGAGCTTGCATCTTGAGCCGGGTCAGGGCATCCAAGGCGGCGAACGGCTCGTCGAGCAGAAGCACGCGTGGTTCCTGAATCAGGGCTCGCGCCAACGCGACTCGCTGCGCCTCGCCACCCGAGAGGGTCGCCGGCCATGCCGTCGCGTGATTGGTCAGTCCCACCTCTTCCAGCGCGGCCAGCGCTCTGGCCTTCGTGGCGGCACCTTGCTCCACGCCGAGCAGCACGTTGTGCCAGACCTTTCGGGACGGCACCAGCCTGGGCTCTTGGAAGACCACCGATCGGGGTGTCGCCACACCGCCGACTCCGCCGTCGAGGTTGTCCAAGCCGAGCAGGATTCGCAGCAGCGTCGTCTTCCCGGACCCGGAGGCCCCGAGGAGGGCGACGAATTCCCCGGGGGCAACCGTGAGGTCCAGTCCCTCGAAAATGGTGCGCGAACCGAAAGACTTGTGGGCGCCGATGATTTCGATCGCTGCTGCGGCCTCGTTGTCGGCATCGGCGCGCTTGATGTCAGTGGCCGAGTTGGTCACCACGGTCATGCCTTCTTCAATACGGTTTGGTGCCACGGAACGGTGATGCGGGTGATGATCCGCATGATCAGGTCGACGGCCAGGCCGAGCAGCGCGTACACCAACACGATCGACAGGACGATGTCGGTTCGCATGGCAGCCCGTGGCGACAAGGCCAGATAGCCGATTCCGGAGGTAGCGTTGATCTGTTCTGCGGCAACGAGAGCAAGAAGCGCGACGCCCAACGAGTACCGGATGCCGACCAAGATCGTCGGCATGGCCAAGGGAAGGACGATCTTCGTCGCAATCGAAAGGCGGCTGAGCCTGAAGACCTCTGCAGCCTCGACGATCTTGCGATCCACGTTGCGTACTCCGGCAAAGGTGTTCAAGTAGACCGGGAAGATGCAGGCAATCGCGATCAGCGCGATCTTGGAGATCTCACCGACGCCGAACCAGATGACGAACAATGGGACCACGGCAAGGAACGGGATGGTCCGCAACATCTGCAGGGAGGCGTCGAAGGCACGCTCGCCCAGGTAGGACAGGCCGGATACCAGCCCTGCGACCAATCCGATGGCCGCCCCGATGGCGAATCCCTGGCTGGCGCGCTGCAAGGACACGAGCAGGCTCTCCTGCAGCGTGCCGGTCTTGATGAGGTCCCAGAGCGCGCTCGCGACGGTGGCGGGCGAGTCCAGCGCCGTGGCAGGGATGACGCCGAGGCTGGACAACGATTGCCACACCACCAGCAGCGCCACGGGGACGGCCAACCGGTAGGCGTTCTTGCCCGACCTCAGCGACTGCCACGAACCCCTGGGCCGAGTCGTTCGAAGCCGTTGCCAATTCTCGCGGTCTTGGGGGGCGGTGGTGGTGTCGGTAGTCG
>NZ_JBOGDD010000569.1:0-2749 GCF_050701675.1 Mycobacterium sp.
CGCATCGGAGAACAGGGGCGCGGCGCTGCCGACGGTGAGGAACGCGCTTCCACCGGCCACACCGGTGGCCGCGGTGGGCGGTCCCACCGGCTTGCCGCCGACGAACGTCGCGGTAGGGGCGGACACCGACGTCACGTCGGGCACCAGGGACAGTGCGGCGGCGTACCGCTCGATGGCCTCCTGGGACAGCCCGTTGGCGTCCGGTACGACGACCGAGACGGCGGTAGAGGAGTCGTCGAGGAAGTCGTTGCGGAGCTGGTCGCCCACCTGGTGGGCGGATGCCGACGTGGGCAACACCCGGTCGTCCGGGAAACCCCACCTGACGCCGAGGAACGGGGCGCCCAAGGCCAGCAGGAGCACGATGACCGCCAGCCCGACGGGGATGGCCCGACGCATCACGGCCCTGGTGGATCGGTACCAGAACACCTGCTCGACGGGTTTGGGAGCGGGCTCGGGCCGACGACCCAGCCGGCGGAACAGTCTGCGGACGTCCAGAGCGTCCAAGCGGTCGCCGAGCAGCCAGATCGCCGCGGGGGTGACGATGACCGCCGCGGCCGCGGCGAAGCCGACGGTCGCAATGCCTGCGTAGGCGAAGGACTTCAGGAAGTACATCGGGAAGATCAGCATCGCGACCATCGACAACGCCACCGTCGTCGCGGAGAACAGCACGGTGCGCCCCGCGGTCGACATCGTCCGCATCAGGGCCTTCTCCCGCGGGACACCGTCGGCAAGCTCGTCGCGGTAGCGGCTGATGATCAGGAGGGTGTAGTCGATGGCCAGGGCCAGGCCCATCGCGGTGGAGAGGTTCAGGGCGAAGACCGAGACGTCGGTGCCGAAGGTGATGAGCCTCAGCACCGACATCGACCCGACGATGGCAAGGCCGCCGACGACCATGGGCAGCGCGGCCGCGACGAGTCCGCCGAACACCCAGACCAGCACCAGGAAGCTGAACGGGATCGCGATCGACTCCATCAACAGCAGGTCGCGCTCGCTCTGCGCGTTGATCTGCGCGTAGACCATGGCGATGCCGCCGGATCGCACGGTGACGCCGGCCCTGTCACCGACGACCTCGTCGGACAGTTCCTTGGCGTACTTCTGCGCGTCGTTCTCGCCACCGGTGATGCCGGCGATGATGAGTCCGGACGTCCCATCCCTGCTGGTGAGCTGTGCAGCAGCGGGCCGCGGCACGGTCCACGCCGACGTGACGCCTGCGACGTGGGGCGACTGCTTGAGACGACCGACGATGTCATGGGCGACGGCGGAGGCCTCTCGACTGGAGATCCCGTCGGGCGAGGTGACGGTGACGAACATCTGCATGTCGCCCTGGCCGAACTTCTCCGTGAGTAGCGACGTGGCCTTGGACGATTCCGAGTCGGGGTCCTGGAAGCCACCCGCCGACAGGCTCTTCGCCACCGGGATGCCGAACACCGCCGCAGCCACCATGAGAAGTGCTGCGATGACGAGAATGCGACGCGGGGCGGCGATGGCCAGTAGTGCGATTCGGTGCAGCATGTCAGTCCTTTCGGCCATACCCGCGATAACTTATCAGCGATAACTCAGGACCGTCAACGGGTTCTCATCTCGTTCCACGACGTGGAGGAGCCCGAGGTTCAGCCTCCCAGGCGGGTAACGGGAAGTTCACAGAAAACGCTTAGGGTGGTCCGCGTGACGACCACGGAAGTGAGTTACCCCGCCACCGAACGTTCGTCTTCGTTGTCCGACCTCGGACTCCTCGTCCTACGGGTGGCGATCGGCGCCGCGATGCTGCAGGCGGGACTGATCAAGGCGTTCGACATCGCCGCCGCCATCGAGTTCATGGAAACCAGCGGATGGCGGATGTCCACCTTCGCCGCGTACCTGGTGACGGGCACCGAGGTGGTGGGCGGTATCGGACTGTTTCTCGGTTTGCTCACGCCGCTTGCAGCGTGCGGCGTGATCGCGGCGATGATCGATGCCTGGGCGGTGAACGTCTCCGGAGCGGCGATCTGGTCGGACCCGTTCAACGTGCCATTCCTCGCGGCCTTCGCCGCAACGGCCCTGCTCTTCACGGGTGCGGGCGCCTACTCGGTCGACGCGAAGGTGTTCGGCCGGGCGCGGTGGCCCGGCATCGTCACGATGGGGTTGCTCGTCGTCGCGGTGGCTGCCGCAGTCGCCACCTGGATCTTGCTGAACGGCACCAACCCGATCCATCTCCAGAGCCCGCCGGCCTAGAACCTACCCGCAGGTAAGAATTGCCACTGTTGTCACAATCGTGACTCAAAGAACTCTTAATGGTTATGGTTACTGTTCAGTACATGTGGATCGACGACACCAGTGCAGATGTCATCAAGGTAGATTTCGAAGCCCTCTATCACGGGGACTTCCTGGTCGAGGGTGACTGCTCCGAGCAGTTCCCCGACCTCGCTCAAGCAGTCTGACCGCACGCACGCTCAACGCGTGCGGCCGACTGCTTGACCTGCGGTTCTATCTAGGTTCTACGCGGATACTGCTGCGACCGCCGACGGTGTGACCATTCCGCCGAGGCGCCCGGTGATCAATTCTTCCGCTTCTCTCACGATCCTCGAGATCAACTCTTCGCACGTCGGGATGTCATCGATCAGGCCCATCACGGTGCCCACGGTCCAAATCCCCGCGTCGAGATCGCCGTCATCGAACACCCGCCGCCCACGAACGCCGGCAACCAGGTCCTTGACGTCGGAGAACTCACCGCCGCCCTTGAGGATCTCCACCACTTCGCGCGACACCACAT
>NZ_JBOGDD010000570.1:0-1734 GCF_050701675.1 Mycobacterium sp.
GCATCCTGTCGATGCAGGTGGTGGCGCGGGCCCGCGCCGCGGGTCTGGTGTGCCGGCCGCGCGACGTCTTCGTCGAGCAGACCGTGGCCCGACTGGCCCAGGTAGCCGTCTTCGCCGGCGGTGAGACCGCCGAGGTCGATGAGGGCATCGGGTCGGTGGTGGCCACCCCGATCATGCGCTGGCTGCACGACGTCGACGGACCGGTCGAGCAGTTCAACCAGGCGGTGGAGGTGCAGGCCCCCGCGGGTGTCACCGAGGCCGACGTGGTGGTGGTGTTGCAGGCGCTGCTGGATCGGCATGCCATCCTGCGGTTGCGCGTCGAGGACGACGGCGCCGGCGGCTGGTCGCCGACGGTGTCCGACGTCGGCTCCGTAGACGCCCGCGATTGCTTGCAGGCGGTCGACGTGTTGTCCGATGAGGCTCTGGTCGCAGCGCGGTCGCGGCTGAACCCTTCAGCGGGGGCGATGCTCAGCTCGTTGTGGGTGCCCGACACCGGCCAGCTGGTGTTGATCATCCACCACCTCGCCGTCGACGCGGTGTCGTGGCGAATCCTGTTGGAAGACTTGAACATTGCCTGGGCCCAGCACCATAGCGGCCAGCCAGTGGCATTGCCGACGGGGGGCACGTCGTTCGCCCGCTGGTCCGCGCTGCTGGATGAGCACGCGCACTCCGAAGCAGTGCTGGAGCTGGCCGACACGTGGCGGCAGGTGGCGGCGGTCCCGCCCGCGCTGCCCGCGGTGCAACCGGCGACCGACACCTATGTGAACGCGGGGGAGTTGTCGGTGTCGCTCGACAGCGAGACCACCCGGCTGCTGCTCGGTGAGGTGCCTGCGGCGTTCCACGCCGGCGTGCAGGACATCTTGCTGATCGCGTTCGGATTGGCGTGGGCGGAGTTCCTTGGCACCGGCGGGGCGCCGATCGGGATCGACGTCGAGGGCCACGGCCGCAACGAGGAATTGGCGTCGGCCATTGACTTGTCGCGCACGGTGGGCTGGTTCACGTCCAAGTACCCGGTTTCGCTGGCCACGGGCGAGCTGTCCTGGGCGCAGGTGCGCTCCGGTGAAACCGCACTCGGCTCGGTGATCAAGGACGCCAAGGAACAGCTCCGGGCGCTGCCCGACGGTCTGACGTACGGTCTGCTGCGCTATCTGAACGACGAGGTGGACCTGGGTGGGTCGGATCCGTCGATCGGATTCAACTACCTCGGGCGCCTCGGCGCGGGCGCGGGCGACCTGTCCGATGACCTGTGGCGGATCAACCAGGACAACGTTTCGGTCATCGCCGCGGCCACGGCAGTGCCCACGCCGCTGGGACACACCGTGGAGCTCAACGCGGGCACCATGGACACCGACGACGGTCCGCGCTTGCACGCCACGTGGACGTGGGCGCTGTCCGCACTGGATCACGACCAGGTCGGGCGGCTCGGCGAGCTGTGGTTCGACGCGCTGGCCGGCATCTGTGCCCACGTGCAGCACGGCGGAGGCGGCCTTACGCCGTCAGACCTCGCTCCCACCCGGTTGAGCCAACAGCAGATCGACGAGCTGGCACAGCAATACGACATCGCCGACGTCCTGCCGCTGACCCCGCTGCAACAGGGGCTGCTCTTTCACTCGGGCACCGCGCAGGGCAGCGAAGACCTGTACTCGGTGCAGCTGGACATCACCGTGGCCGGCCCGCTCGATCCAAAGCGCATGCGCGACGCGGTGCGCACCGCGGTCAATCGCCGCCCGAACG
>NZ_JBOGDD010000571.1:0-4095 GCF_050701675.1 Mycobacterium sp.
TCGGCAATTGTCCTTCAGGATAGCCGGTGAGCTGCGTAGCTTCCAAAAGCGGCGGTCCGGCCCTGCGGTCAGTCGCCCCAGCCGCCACATCCGCACCGGGAAGCACCTGCGGTGTCTCCCCAGTGTCTCCCAGTGTCCACCGCGGCCCGGTTTCCGGATGGAACGCTGTCGCGTGCGGCGAATGAGACGCGGCGCGGGCCGGGTCGGCGTTCTGCGAGAATCCGCGGATGGCCGGGCACTGGCGGACGCTGAATCTGGCCAACTGGGAGGCCCGGGTCCCGCTGCATTTGCGTCCTGGTGGATACGACCTCGACAGTTTCGACGATCCCCAACATCTTTCGGGCGTAGTGCGATATGACCTGCCGCGACTTGGCGACATCGCGGGTCTGGATGTGGTGCACCTGCAATGCCACATCGGCACCGACACCGTGTCGCTAGCCCGGCTCGGGCCGCGCTCAGTGACCGGACTGGACTTCTCGCCCTCCGCGATCGCTGCAGCCACCACCCTGGCGACACACGCTGCCCCTCACGTCAGATTCGTCGAGTCCGACGTCTATGACGCAACCATGGTCCTCGGCGCGGGATCCTGCGATCTCGTCTACACCGGCATTGGCGCAGTGTGCTGGCTGCCCGACATCCGACGATGGGCCGAAGTGGTCGCCGACCTACTGCGTCCCGGAGGCCGGTTGTTCATGCGCGAGGGCCACCCCATGCTCGACACGCTCAGCGATACCCGACCCGACGACCTGCTCGTGGTGCACTACCCATACTTCGAGACGGCAGGAACCACGTTCACCGAAACACGCACCTATGGCGGCGAAGGAACCGTGTCAGCACCGCAGGGAGTGTCGTTCAACCACGGCCTCGGCGAGGTCTTCACCGCCCTCACCAACGCCGGGCTGACGGTCACCACCCTCGACGAGCACCGAGAAGTGCCGTGGAACGCGTTGGGCGAGGCGATGGTCGAGAGCACCGAATTTGATGGTGAGTACGTGCTCGCCCAGAACCCGGAACGACTCCCCCTGACCTACACCATCCAAGCGCGCAAGCGCTGATCTCGAAGGCAAGCTGTGACGATGGCAACCCCGCCTGTGCGGGTGTCACCTGCCGACGTCGACGACGAGGGTATGCCCGAGTTGCTGGCCGCGGCCGTTGGCGGCGGCTGGGACCGCGCCAACCGCATTGTCGAGCAATACCGCCGAGACCCGGAGCTGATCCTGCTGCGTGCATCGATCGGAACCGCACTGGTTGGCGTAGTGGGCTACACCGTGAAGGGCACCGACGTCGTAGTCCTGCATATAGCGACCAGCGAGGACTCCCGCCGATCCGGCGTCGGACGCCAAATGCTGCAGGCAGTGCGTGAAGCGACACCCAATCATTTTCGTCTGGTTGCCGAAACCGATTCCGACGCAGTGGGTTTCTACATCGCCAACGGTTTCCTTGCCGAATCACTCGGCGAAAAGTACCCCGGTGTTGAGCGATTCCACGTCCGCACCCTCGCCAGCGGATTGCCGCCCAAGAACTGAGACAAGACCTCCGATCGTGTTAGGAGTCAACCGCGGGTGCGATCTGCTTGGCCGGTGGTGATGCCGAGGAGCTCGCGAACCGGCCCGACGCCGGCGAGTTGGATGTCCGTGCGATGAATGTTCTGCCATTGCTGTCGGGTCATCGCGAACGCCAGCATGGTGTCGGGTCGATCACGACGCTGCTCTTCAATAGCGCCCTGTTGGGTGTAGGGCAGTGATCTGGTGACGCGCAGTGATGCGATGTTGTCATGCCATGCGCGGGTGGTGGCGGTTTCGCCGTCCAAACCAGCGAAGATCAAGTGCAGAGCGGCCTGACGCATCTCCTGGCCGAGCCCGTGGCCCTGGAACTGGCGGCCAATCCATGACCCGGTTGTCGCGGTGCGAGAGATTGGGAACCCTTCGGCATTGAGCGTGCAGACACCCAAGAGTGTTCCATCTCGGTCGTGCACTGCCAGGTTGAGAGTCCAGTGCTCACTGGTCGTGTCAGCTCTACAGCGCCAGAAATACCGCACGGCGTTGCGCTGCAATTCTGGCGGCGGAACGTCGGTCCATGGTTCGGAGAAGGGCATGGTGTCGGGGTCATGAATCCCTCGCGCAGCGAGGTCAGCGAGTTGTCCAGCAAGGTCGTCAGTGACATAGCGCAGCGACAAGCGAGGAGTCGACACAAGGAGGTCGAATACGGGCCAGATCGCGGCGGTCATGGAGTCCATGGCATCGCACATGCAGTAACAACTGCAACCGAAATTCGTAGCGCACCGATTTGGCTGGGGGTTTCCGCGAGCTTCCGAGGACACTCACACCACACGGATCCAGCGGCGTAACCGACATTCGAGTCCATCCGCGCACTGACCACCAACCCTTCTGCACCTCATCGAAGTGCCCTGAGCCGCAGGCACTGAGAATGAGCCGGCTGCACGAATAGCCTGGGCAGGTGGGGGACACACCGGTGCAGGTCACGAAATACGACGCCGCGTGGCCTAGCAGCCAAGCCGATCATCGACATCGCCGCGCGGGCGGATAGCGATGGGTGAACCGGATCGGATGGCCAGGCGCGACGCGGTGGCAGCGAAACTGTCCTCATTTTCCGACAAAGAAATACGCTGTCTGCTGGATGCAGGCACCCAGCCCCGGATTGGCATTGGGGGAACGACTCACTCCATCGAGGTCGCGGGCTCACCTGTCTTCGTCAAGGCGATCAAACTGTCCAAGCTCGAAGTCGACGCTGGACCAAGCGACACGCGCAATCTCTTCGGTCTCCCCCCGTGGTATCACTACGGCGTCGGAGAGGGCTCCACTGGATTCAACGCCTGGCGAGAAGTTGCCACCCACGAGATGGTTAGCGACTGGGTGATGAGAGACAACCGTGGCGCCTTCCCCCTGCTCTATCACTGGCGAATCGTGCCCGACGTAGGTCGACGCGAACTCGATGATGACGACATAGTCCGCGCGGTGAAGTTTTGGGCGGACTCAGCAGAGGTCGAGACGCGACTGCGTGCGCTCTCGGCGAGCACCACGGTTGTGGCTGTCTTCATCGAACACGTTCCGTTGGTGCTGCGCGGCTGGCTGGATCGCCAATTAGCCTCCGGCAGAGAGGACATGGCCGGTTCGGTTCAAGGGGTTCTGGATCAACTGCTCGCTGCGGCCAGACAGATGCGCGCCCATGGCGTAGTGCATTTCGACGCGCACCTCGACAACGTCCTGACTACTGGCCACCAGCTCGTCGTGTCCGACTTTGGCCTCGCCGCCGCCGCTGATTTCCAACTTGACGATGCCGAAAAGCCATTTCTCACAACACACGCCGATCACGACGTCGCGTACTGCGCAGCCGAACTGACAAACGCCATACTTCGCAGGGTCATGGACTTTCCCGACGCTCGGGCGCGCAACGACTGGATACGGATGTGCTCCCAAACCGGCTCGGCCGACGGAGTACCAACCCCACTCGCCGAGACGATCCGACGTCTTGCGCCCACGACCACCTTGATCAACGACTTCTACTGGCAACTTCACGACGGTTACCTTCAAACGAAGTTTCCCTCCGTGGCACTCGCGGCCACGCTCAACGCAATCGGGCAAGGTTGAGACGACGCGAGAGCCGTACCATGCACCGTCCTGGGTTTGATGCCGCTTCCTTCTGTGCGAAGGATGGCGATTATGGCCAAGCATTACCCGGTCGAGCAGCGTGAGCGTGTGGTGAAGATGGTGCTCGAGCATCTACCATTTGTAGAACCAGGACACAATGATTCCCAGCAGCGCCACGTGATCGTGTAGCGACCCGGTGTTTCGTCCTCTGGTCAGCGACAAAGCGTGCCACGCTCACTTCGTCGCCTCCTTCACCCACAGGACCACGGATCGCTTGAGGACGTCGCGCTCCATCCGCAGCTCGGCGACCTCGCTGCGCAGGCGTTTGAGTTCTTCCACGTCGTCGCGGGTCACTCCCTGACTTCCCGGTCCCGGGTACCCAACCTCGATCAGCTACACCGCCTTCCCGCAGCGGTACCACGCCCCGTAAACCGGGCGCCGCCATCCATCACCACCACGAAGCGCCAAACAAGCCACCATCGTGGGT
>NZ_JBOGDD010000572.1:0-5096 GCF_050701675.1 Mycobacterium sp.
GGCTGGTCGCGATCGCGATGATCGAACCAGCCTCGATGTAGTTGGACATGGCAACCGCGATGGTCGCCCGCCAACCCGTGGTGGTGCGCGCTCCGAGTTTCATGGTCGTCCTTCAGTCGAGGTGGAAGTACTCGGTCAGGGGTTTCATCGCCTGGTCGGGTAGGACACCGGCGGGGTTCTGGAAGAAGTCGGCCATACCCGCCTGCCAGCGGGCATTGACATCAGTGGCGGCCATTCCCGACTGCGCCGCGGCGAAGTCGTCGGTCTCGAGGTAACCGATCACGAGCCCGTCGTCGGGCCGGACGAACAGGGAGTAGTTGCGCCAGCCGGCTGTACTCAGCGCCCCGAGCATCTCGGGCCAGACGTGCTGGTGGGCAGCCACGTACTCGTCGACCCGATCGGGTCGGACGTGCAGCACGAAGCACACGCGCTCCGTCGTCTTGTCCGGCATGACGGCGTCCCTCTCGCATTGAAACGTTTCAATTAGTGGTGCGGCTGACTGTAGGCATGCCGTGTGACGAAGTCAACACCCGCCGCCGCCCTTCGCGATTCGTGTGCATCTGGCGGCGGTGAGCGCCGGTGAATCACCGCAAATCGCCTGGGGCGGGCCTAGAGGAGGGTCGCGGACCCGTCGGCGTCGACCCGGACCCTGGCCCCCGCGATGTCCTCGCGGGTGCTGGACTCGGCCTGAGAGGCGTCCGTGATCACCGCGAGCGCGCGGCTGTCGGCAGGCGTGCGGACCGCGAGGAAGACCTTCTCCGCGGCGCCGTCCCTGCTAACCGGCGTGGTCCACGATTCGATGGTGCCCACGCCCTGCCACTCGTCCTCGGCCACCCGGGTTGGCTCCGCATCGACGGCGGATTGCACGTCCTCCCAGAGGAATTCGCCACTCGGAGGTTCGGTGCCGTAGAGGCCGAAGCTGTGCTTTGTCAGATAACCGCCGTTGGCCGTGATGAGACCGAGCTTGCCTGGCGTCGCCACCAGCAGCTCCGCCATGGTGGCGATCGAGTGCGTGACGTAGTTGTTCCACGGACCACCGGCGAACGTCAGTCCGCCGGTGACCGTGAGCGGCCGGTCGTGGTCGTCGATGGGTAGTCCGAGCTCGCGCGCGGCGACCTGGACCGCCGACGGGAAGCACGAGTACACGTCGACCAGGTCGACGTCGTCGACGCCCTTGCCTGCAAGCTCGAGCACGCGTGCACCGGCGATGCGGATGGCAGGCGACCGGTCGAACGCGGCGCGCTCACCGATCAAATAGGTGTCGTGTGCGTCGGTCCCTGCGTATGGGAACACCCATTTGTCGGCGGGGATCTGCAGGTGGGTCGCCTTCTCCACCGACGTCAGGATCAGGGCGGCGCCCTGGTCGACCATGTTGTTCGAGTTCATCAGCTTGGTGTAGGGCCAGCTGATCATCCGGTTGCTCGGGCCGGGCTGCGAAATATCCTGGGCGGTAACGTGTTCGCGGTTCCACGCGTGCGGGTTGCCCTGGGCGACGGCGCTGAACCCGGCCCACAGTTCGCCGATCCGGCGGCGGTGCTCGTCCGGTGTCTCCCCCGCCGTGATTCGCAGGGCCTGCTCGAACATCGGATAGACGTAGGAGGGGCGGTCCAGGTGGATGCGGAGTTCCACGGGCCCGGCCAGCGCGAACTGGTCGTCGGCGCCCCGCGGGAGGGCCACCGTGTCATCCTGCTTGGTCCAGTCCAGCTTGCCTCCGGCGGCGCGCACCTTCGTCCGGGTACGCCACGTCTCCGCACCTGCGATGAGGACGGTGCCGACGTTGCCCTTCTGGATGTCCAGGCAGGCCTGGTTCACCAGCGACTGCGGCACGTTGCCACCGATGCTGGTGTAACGCCCCTCTGCGCCCGACGCCCGGAGACGTTGCGCAAGAAGCAGACCCGGATTGCGGTACCGCCAGGACAGCAGGTTCACGATGCGCACCGAGTCGACTGCCTCGAGCACCCGCGGGTCGGCCGCCTTCCTGGCGGCTCGTTCCATCAGGTCGACCGGCTCGATCGCGGGGTCGCCGTCGTGTTGGTTGACCTGGCCGTAGCCGACGAGGACCGGCGTTCTGGGATCGATGGGCACGAAGAGCCTTTCTCGTGGCGCGAGGGTGCGCGTTTGCTCATTTCGAGCGGCGTGGCGCGGAGCAGACACGCACGCTCGCGGGGTTAGAACAGCACGCCATCGCCGATCAACCGCTCGGTCTCGTCGGCGTCCAGGTGCAGGAGTTCACCCGCGATCTTCCGGGTGTGCTCCCCTGGCGTCGGTGCTGGCCGAAGGGTGGCGTCGGGTATCCGTTGGAACGGGGCCGGGTGAGTCTCGGTGAGCATCGGCGCCGCGAACAGCGGGTGCACCATCTCGGTGTAGAGCCCGCGGTGGACGACCTGGGAATCGGCGAGCACGTCCACCGCCCGGTTCATCGGTCCTGCCGCAACACCCGCGGCCTGGACCGCCGCGACGACATCGGCCTTGTCCTGAACGGCGGTCCACTCCGAAATGGCGAGCATGAACTCCGTTCTGGTGCTTGGCAGTTCGCCCACCCCGAGCACCTTGGCCAACGCGACGCGGTCGTCGTCGCAGCCCACCGAGATGACGCACCACTCGTCGTCGCCCGCGCACGGATACACGCCGTGGATCGCATCGTCGTCCTGCACCGCGAAACCGGCGGCGCGGGCGGCCTCGGTCACATAGGAGGTCGCGAGTTGGTTGACGGCGGCCTCGGCCTGCGAGATGTGGACGTGAGCGCCCGAGTCCGCGGTCTCCCGGTTGATCAGCGCGGCGAGCGTGGCGATCGCGGTGATCCTAGCGACGACGTGGTCGGGGAAGATCGTGGTCGCATCGTAAAAACGAGGGTAGGAGGCGACGTCGCCAGGCTCCTTCGAGGCCCACAGACGACTGATGCCGGTGGTGGCCCTGACCAGCGGGCCGTATCCCATGCGGTCGCTCCACGGCCCGGTCGAGCCGAAGGCGCTGCTCTCGGCAAGAACGATCCGCGGGTTCACGCTGCGCAACTCATCGAAGGCAAACCCAAGGGCGGCAAGGGTTCCGGGTTTGAAGTTGGCGAACACCGCGTCGGATGCCGACACCAAGCGGCGAAAGATCGCGGCGCCCTCGGGATGACGCAGGTCGAGACCGAAACTGGACTCGTTGCGATGGGTCAGTGCCCACGACCGGCTCATCGGCTGGCCGGGTGGCGTCTGCCGCAATCCGTCGGGATACGCCGAACTCTCCACCTTGATCACCTCGGCGCCGAGGTCGGCGACCACGCGACCGAGCTCACCCCCGGCGACGATGATGCCGAGGTCGAGGATGCGCAGTCCTTCGAACGGTCTCTCGCCCGCTCCGGCAACGGCTTCGGACGCCGCCGTGCGCGGCGGGCCGAGCCACCGGGGTGCGTCGGCGCCCACCTCTGGGCTGCGACGTTGGAGGCCGGCGTGGCGGCCGTCGACCACGAACGGGCCGGTTGGTACGGCTAGCTGGGCGTCGGGTGCGACCCGAATCTCGGTCAGCGCGCCGACGGACCGAAAGTGATCCGACGCCAGTGCCTCGGCCGGACTCAACACGGCGGCGATCGGAACGCCACGCCGCTGCCCTTCGGCGACAAGGGATTCCATCGTCTCCGGCTTGAACAGAGTGGCAATCGCGGCGTTGAGTTCCTTCGACGCGACATACCTGGCGGCGATGCTCTCGAACTTCGGGTCGGCGAACTGCTCCGGTTCGCCCAACCAGGCGCGCATGCCACGCCACTGGCGTGCCGAGAGCAAACAGATCCGCACGAAACCGTCGCGGCAGGGAAAGGTCGGGTAGATCTGCTGGTTGCGCGGTCTGCCCCGCCACAGCTCACCGGAGGCCTTGCGGCCGACGGCAGCCTGGCCCTCGGACCCGAATGGAGGATCCAGGCACTGCAGGATGGCTTCGAACCGGGAGAAGTCGACGTAGTCGCCGAGGCCGGTGCGCAGACGCTGGTAATACGCGACGAGCGCCGCCCAGGCGCCCTGTGCCGCCGCGGTGGCCGACGCGATCCCGGTCGGCGGGAGGACGGGGCGGCCGGTCGTCGGGCCGGATCGCGACAGCGCAGTCGACATCGCGTAGAGCACGGAGTCGGTGGCCTGCCACGTCGCGTGTGGCCCCGTCGTCCCGAAGTCGGTGACCTCGAGTGCGACCAGGCGCGGAAACCGTTTCGCCAGTTGCGCGACGGACGTGCCGAACGCGGCCGTCCCACACACCCGGCCATCGTCGATCACGATGTCGGCCCCGCCGGCGAGGTCGGTGAAGAGGTCCCTGTCGCGCTCGTCGGACGGGTCGAGCACGATGGCGCGCTTGTTGGCGTTGTTCAGCGCGAAGTCGATGCCGACGCCCGCGACGGTGGGCCGGGCCGTACGGCCTACGGCGCCGCCGGGCGACTCGACCTTCAGGACGTCCGCGCCGAGGTCGGCCAGCAGCCTGCCCACGCCATCGGACGCCGCGCCCCCGAGGTCAAGCACCCGCACCGACGCCAGAAGTCGACACGTGTCAAGCATGCCGATCAGTATCGTTCAGCGGCCACGGGGAGTGCGTGGCGGGTCGGCGATGAGCGCTTGCGCGAAGAGCAGCAGGCCTGCGCTACTCGTTGTCGCCACCGGTCGAGACGGTGGCCGCGACGGCGGTTCCGGACGCCGCGCCCCGTGCGTCGGGCCAGACCCAGTCGCGCACCTCGGGGACGTCGTCGCCGTGCTCGCGGGTGTACTCGCGGGCCGCGAGCCGCCGGTCGACCATCTCCTGACGGAACGTCGCGTACCTGGTCAGCAACGACGGTGTGCGGTCGATGACGTCGATGACCAGATGGAAGCGGTCGAGGTCGTTCAGCATCACCATGTCGAACGGGGTCGTCGTCGTACCCTCCTCCTTGTACCCGCGCACGTGGAAGTTGTTGGCGCCCGTACGGCGGTAGATCAGCCGATGAATCAGCCACGGATAGCCGTGATAGGCAAAGATGACCGGCTTGTCGCGGGTGAACACCATGTCGAACGCCTGATTGGACAGTCCGTGCGGATGTTCCCCCTCGTCCTGTAGCCGCATCAGGTCCACCACGTTGACGAACCGGATCGACAAGTCGG
>NZ_JBOGDD010000573.1:0-1744 GCF_050701675.1 Mycobacterium sp.
CACCCGGCGATTCCCGATGTACTGCTGCAGGTCTACGACGACGCGGCGTTCCAGTCGTATGAAATTCTCGCTGACGCGTTGGCAATCACGCCGAGCAGAACCTGAGAAGGGCAGGTGGGCTCGCCACGGCGTCGGCCGTGGCGGGCATCTACGGCGTCCGCGTTGGCTCAGTCCACGACGGCAGCCGCCACTGCCCAACTCGGAACGCCGTCGGATCACCCACGCACTCGCCCGGTGGTTCGCCTGTCGGCCCAACCATACGCGCAAGTGTGCCGCGTCCAGTGCAGTGCAGTGGACGGTGCGGCCGGGAAACAGGTGCACTGGAGCGTGGCTCGGCATACCTCTCAACTCTGTTGCGTTCCTGCGGCCGTGAAGGATTCGATGTGGTCGATCATGGCGTTGAGAGCCGTTTCGAGGGGTTCGCCGTCGCGTAGCGTCTTGCTCAGCAGAAGACCGCCCTGCTGGGCGGTCAGCAGTGCGATCGCCGGCCTGTCGACACCGGCGCCGGGCAGGAACTCGCCGCGATCTGCCATGGCGGCCAAGCCGGCGCGGATCGCCTGTTGCCAGCGCCTAGGCCGCTGCGAGGTCTTCGCGAGCATCGGTGACCATCCACAAAACCTACCGATTCTGGAGTGGACAATCCAGAAAATGAGTGCTTTTGTGGAGCTATCAATCCAATCCTTCGTGAAGGTGGCCCCATGACGACTCACACACCCAGCATCGGGGAGCAGACGCAGGCGTTCCTGGCGGGACCCGCCGCCGCACTGCCGGTGGCGGTCATGGACGCGTTCGCCGCCGAACACGCCGACCTGGACGAGGCGGGCGTGCCCGCCGGGGTGAGCGCACCGGGTGCGCTGATGCCCGACGGTGAGCTGCTCGACATCAGCGGCGCCGCGACGTCCTTGGCACGGGTTCGCGCCGGGCGGCCCGCGGTGGTGGTGTTCTATCGGGGCGCGTGGTGTCCGTTCTGCAACATCGCGTTGCGCACGTATGAGGCCGAATTGGCGCCAGCCCTTGCCGATCGGGGTTACGTCATGATCGCGGTCAGCCCGCAGAAGCCCGACGGGTCACTGTCCGCCGCGCAAACCAATGAGTTGACCTACTCGGTGGTGTCCGACCCCGGCAACCAGCTCGCCTCCGCTCTCGGCATTCTGACCGAGCCCGACGCGGAGGCCCTGGCAGCACAGCAGAAGGTGGGACTGGATCTGGCCGAGCACAACGCTGATGGCGGCCTGGCGCTGCCGATGCCCACGACGGTGGTCGTCGACACCGCCGGGGTGATCCGCTGGATCGACGTGCACCCCAACTACACGACCCGCAGCGAGGTGTCCGACATCCTGGCCGCGGTGGGCTCGGTCCGCTGACCTACATCGTCGACCGCGGGCTGCTCAGACGGCAGGTCAGAGGACATACGAGGAAGACCTCGCCCCGACGTCATCATCGCCGTCAACACGGTGCGCCATCTCTGAGAATGAGAAACGATGGCTACGGCAGCAGGGATGATCCACGGCCACGGGTTCCTCGTCATGCTCGACTCCGCTGGCTCCGTCAAGACTGACGGCGCCACTGGATCGCCCTGTTCACGCACCGCCGACGCCGCGGTGCCCCGAAAGGGGCAGGCGTTCGGGGCTCAGCGGTGTGCCGACAGCAGCGCCGCGAGGACCTCGGCGGCAGAGGCGGGAGCGGCCGGCTGGGTCCAGTACTTGTCGTCCTTGGTCACCACGTAAGGCGCACAGAAGACCGG
>NZ_JBOGDD010000574.1:0-16899 GCF_050701675.1 Mycobacterium sp.
AAGTGAGCTTGCTGCCCCGCCGCCACAGATCCCACGGCACGGTCCAGTCGCCGTTCTGCCAGACCTCCAGCGACTTGCCGCCGGTGTTGCGCACCTCGACGACGTCGCCGGGCACCGAGAAGTCGAAGAACCACGAGGCGTTGTCGCCGTTGAGGTTCAGACACCCATGCGAGGTATCGGTGTTGCCCTGCGCCCACACCGTGGAGTTGAGCTGGTGGAGATAGATGCCGTCGGTGCTGATCTTCGTGGCGTAGGAGATCGACTCCTTGTAGCCAAGGCGCGAGTTGGTCGGTAGTCCGAACGTCGAGGAATCCATGATCACCGGGTTGGCCTTGTCCAACACCGTGTACACGCCCGGCGGGGTGAAGAACGAGAAGGTGGTGCCTGCGATGGTCTGGATCCCGCCCATGCCCATGGACGTCGGCATGGTGCGCACCAGCTTGCCGTTGTCGTAGACGCTGACCTGGTGGGTGTTGTCGTCGGCGATCGACACGTGCGCGTCGCCGATCTTGAACGACACCTTCTCGTCCTCGCTGCCGTACAGGCCGTCGCCCAACGGCGTGCCGTACAGGTTGGCGTTGACGGTGACCGTCGTGCCCGGCGCGTAGTACTTCTCCGGACGCCAGTGCGCGTCCTGGTCGTCGACCCAGTACCAGGACCCGGGCACCGGCGGGTTGGTGGTGACGGAGAGATGCCGTTCGGCGTTGGCCTTGTTGTCGATGGCCTCGTCGAAGTGCGCGACCACGACCATGCCGACGCCGTACGTCGCGCCGTCCTGGAGCATGCCGCCGCCGGTCGTGTCCAGGTAAACCTGCGTCTGGTTGCTCGGCGAGACAGTCGTGAACGACGACGCCTCACGCGAGGGCATGCCGTTGGGCCCGCGCGCCAGGATCGTCATCTTGTAGGTGCGGTCGTACCCCAGCTGAATGGTCGGCTTCCACGCCGTGTGGTCCGGCGTGAGCACGCCGGGGATCACCTTGCCGCTGTCGTTGGTCATCGTGACGTCGGTGATGCTGCCGGACGTCGCGGTCACCAGGACGGGCCCCGCGGGGTTGACCTTGTCGCTCGCGGGTGCGGGCATGATCGCCAGAGCCGCAGGCGTCGACGTCGGCACGACCGGTTCGGACTGGGACAGGTCGCGGGGGGCGGCGATCACCTGGCAGCCGTGCGGGCACCGTTCGGATCCGCTCACGACGACACCACCGAGCACTGTGAGCACGGCGAAGACAGAGGCCAACCAGGCCCCGTGGACACGGCGAGAAGACGTCAACAAAGCTCCATAGATTTTCGGCATCGAAGAGATGTCGAGGCCCAATGGTAGGGGTTTGCGCGCGTTCTCTCACACCGACCTGGGTTGGCGTACTTCGTTCGTAATCGGCTCGTTTCAGGATGTTCGCTCAGCGAGAGCGCAGCAACGAGGTGCCGGTGCCCGCTGCCGCCGACTTGCCGAGCCGACCTACCGATCCGCAGGCGCCTCACACCAGCAGAAAGTACGATCTGCAGGTGTCGTTCGGTAACGAACGGGTGTCGCCCTGCGAGTAACCGATGACAGCAGGACTCCGTATGGAGCGCTGAGGGGTCTTGGTCCGATGACCGCACGCAGGTGGGTCTTCACCGACGAGATTGGGCAGATGAATGACGCTGACTTCCACATTCCGAAGGACCTGGCACCGGATCGCGGTCGTCGCGGTCACCGCTGCCGCACTGCCCGGCCTCATCGGTGTCACCGGTGGTTCGGCGACCGCGGGGGCGTACTCGCCGCCGGGGTTGCCGGTCGAGGACCTGCAGGTCCCGTCGGCCGCGATGGGCCGCAACGTGCTGGTGCGGTTCCAGCCGGGCGGCAGCCACGCCGTCTACCTGCTCGACGGGCTGCGCGCCCGCGACGACAACAGCGGCTGGGACATCGAAACCAATGCATTCGAGAAGTTCAACGGATCGGGCGTCTCGGTGGTCATGCCCGTCGGCGGCATGTCCAGCTTCTACACCAACTGGGAGCAGCCAGCCGTCGGCAATGGCGGGACCTGGACCTACAACTGGGAGACGTTCCTGACCTCGGAGCTGCCCGCTTACCTCGCGGCCAACAAGGGGATCTCCAGCTCCGGCAATGCCGTCGTCGGATTGTCCATGTCGGGCAGCGCCTCGCTGATCCTGGCCGCCTATCACCCAGGCAACTTCAAGTACGCGGGGTCGCTGTCGGGATTCGAGCACCTCTCCGACGGCATCTGGCCGACCCTGGTCGGCTTCTCGATGCGCGACGCGGGCGGTTTCGACGCGAACGCCATGTGGGGCCCCAACGGCGGCCCGGACTGGCAGCGCAACGACCCGACGCTGCAGGCAGGCACGATCGCCGCGAACGGCACCCGCATCTACGTCTACACGGGTAACGGCACCCCCAACGACCTTGGCGGTGGCGATCTGCCCGCCACCTTCCTTGAGGGCCTGACCAAGGACAGCAACGTCGCCTTCCAGAACGCGTACACGGGCGCGGGCGGGAAGAACGCGACGTTCAACTTCCCCCCGAACGGCACCCACAGCTGGCCGTACTGGAGTGCGCAGCTGGATGCCATGAAGCCCGATATCGTCAGCACGATCGCCTAGCGATTCGTGCACCCAAACCCGCGGGGGCCACGGGCGCGGGTGCACAAATCGCGCGGGAGTTAGCCCTTCAGGCGGACCATGCGCGTCGTCGAACTCTCGTCGAGCTCCACGACGTCTGAGCGGGATCGCAGGAAGTCGCTGAAGGACCGGAAGCCAAGGGACTTCTCACTGAACGACGGGTCCATCCGCTTCATCTGGGCCTTGACCGCGGAGTTGTGCAGCCACTCGACGTCGTCCTTCTCCAACCCGATCCGCAGCGCCCGCTCGAGCAGCCCGGTGGCGGCGGTCTGCGGGTCGGGCGCCTCGGGCTCCTCCTCCACGGCCTGCGGCCGGGTGGCGCGGCGGCGCGGGGCGCGCTTCTTCGGCTCGGGTTCGGGCGCGTCCGTGTCCGTCTCCGGCTCGACGTTCGGTTCGAACACCGGGACCCCGGGCAGCGCGTCGTAGATGACGAAGTCGTCGCACGCCGCAGCCAGCGACCGGCTCGACGAGCCTGCGACCCCGATGCCGACGACGTATCGGCCCAGCCTCTTGCAGCGCTGCGCGAGCGCGATGTAGTCGGAGTCGCCTGCGACGATCACCACGTGCGTCAGGTCGGGCAGCCGGAACATGTCCTCGACGGCATCGACCGCGAGCCGGATGTCGGCGCCGTTCTTGCCGTACGCAGCGGCGGGGAACAGCTGCACCAGGTCGACGGCGCGTCCGACCAGCTGGCCGCGGTAGCCGGCGTTCACGTCGGCCGACCAGTCGGCGTAGGCGCGGGTGAGCACCAGGGTGCCGAAGGACGACGCGAAGTCGATGATCGCTCCGACGTCGACGGTGGCCCGTTGCAGGCGGTCGACCTCGAGGCCCTTGGTCTTGTCGCGTTGGAACGAGTTGCGACCGTTCACTTGGTCGTATCGCGAGATCACGATGTTGTCGAAGTCGAGATAGACCGCGACGCGGGTGTCCTCACGATCCGTCATGAACTCCAGTCTGTGCCGTCGCATGCGCCGACGCCACGCCGGGTCGCGATTCGGCCCTGCGGAGTTTCCCGCCCGTCGCGAACACGGCAATGCGCCACTCGGTCATCGGCAAACAGAGGCGGCACACACCCGGAAAAAGTCGCGCGCGCAGGCTCGTGTAAGCGTCGGCGCGGCGGGGCGCCGGAGGTAAAGTCGATGTGCCGGCACGGTGAAGAAGGAGCCGGACGGCACGACCGCGACCGCAGTTTTCAAGAGCCGACGGGTTGATTCATGAGTTCCTCGAGCGAGAAGCAAAGTTCGTCACCTGCGCAGTCGACGTGGCTGTCCAAGTCCGCGTCGCAAGCCCGCGGATCGGACAAGAAGGAAGTTCAATTCCACTACGACATCTCGAATGAGTTCTTCAAGCTGTGGCAGGACCCGAACCAGGTCTACAGCTGCGCCTACTTCGAGAAGGACGACTACACGCTCGAGCAGGCGCAGATGGCGAAGATCGATCTGTCCCTCGGCAAGCTCGGCTTGCAGCCGGGGATGACGCTCCTCGACATCGGCTGCGGGTGGGGCGCCACGATCATGCGGGCGGTCGAGAAGTACGACGTCAACGTCATCGGCCTGACGCTGTCGGAGAACCAGAAGCAGCACATCGAGGAGCACTGGTTCGCCAACTCGAAGAGCGACCGCAAGATGGAGGTCCGGCTGCAGCCGTGGGAGGACTTCAGCGGCCAGGTGGACCGGATCGTCTCGATCGGCGCGTTCGAGCACTTCGGCTTCAGCAAGTACGACGACTACTTCAAGAAGACCTTCGACTGGCTGCCCGACGATGGCGTGCAGATGCTGCACTCGATCATCATCCCCGAGGATGAGGAGATCAAGGCCAAGAAGCTGCCGCTGACCATGTCGCGGGTGCGCTTCATCAAGTTCATCATGGACGAGATCTACCCCGGTGGCCGTTTGCCGCTGGCCTCGATGGTCAAGGGGCACGCGGTCAAGGCGGGCTACACGGTCACCCGCGAGCAGCATCTGCAGCCGCACTACGTCAAGACGCTAGACACGTGGGCGGCCAATCTCGAGGCCAACAAGGACGAGGCCATCGCGATCACGTCCGAGCAGATCTACGAGAAATTCCACAAGTATCTGACCGGTTGCGCCGACCTGTTCCGCGACGGTTACACCGATGTCGTCCAATTCACCTGCGAGAAGGCATGACTCGCGATGGTGTAGTAATTTACGTACGCACGCTAACTAAATAAGACCGCGCCGCTCACAGGCGGTCCATCGGATGGAGGTCAGTCGGGGATGGCTGAGAGCACGATAGGTACGCCGGCAATGAAGCCGCATTTCGAAGAGGTGCAGGCTCATTACGACCTGTCCGACGACTTCTTCGGAACGTTCCAGGACCCGACGCGGACGTACAGCTGTGCGTACTTCGAGCGCGACGACATGACGCTCGAAGAAGCACAGATCGCCAAGATCGATTTAGCACTGGGCAAACTGAATTTGCAGCCGGGCATGACGCTGCTCGACATCGGGTGCGGCTGGGGCTCGGTGATGAAGCGCGCGGTCGAGAAGCACGACGTCAACGTCGTCGGCCTGACGCTGAGCAGGAACCAGGCCAAGTTCGGCAAGCAGCTGCTCGACGAGCTGGACACCGAGCGCTCGCGCCGGGTGATGCTCAGTGGGTGGGAGCAGTTCGACGAGCCCGTCGACCGCATCATCAGCCTCGAGGCGATCGAGGCGTTCCCGCCTGACCGCTACGCGCCGTTCTTCAAGACGTGCAGCAGCATCCTGCCCGGCGACGGACGCATGGTGTTGCAGGCGATCCTCGGACATCCGCTGAAGAAGTGGCCGGAGCTGGGCATCCCGGTGACCATGACCGACCTGCGGTTCATGCGGTTCATCGCCAAGGAGATCTTCCCCGGCGGCTCGGTGCCCGGCGAAGAGCAAATCGTCACCCTGGCGCAGGAAGCCGGGTTCGCGGTCGAAGACAAGCAACTGCTCGACGAGCACTACGTGCGCACACTCGACCTCTGGTCCTCGGCGTTGGAGGCCCACCACGACGAGGCCGTCGCCGCGACGTCGGAAGAGGTCTACGAGCGGTACATGAAGTACCTGACGGGCTGCAGTGACTTCTTCAAGCGCCGCGTCAGCGAACTGGGGCAGTTCACGCTCGTCAAGGGATAGCGGGGCGATTAGGCGGTCGGCGGCCCGATGTGGTCGGGGGGTTCGGTGACGACGCCGCCGCGCTTGAATGTCTGCACCAGCAGGGTCGCGTGCACCGACTCGACGCGGGCTTCCCAGGGACCGTCGGTGAGAAAGTCGCGTAGCTCGGAGATGTCGTGAGCCGCGACGTCGACGACGACGGGATACTCGCCCATCACCATGGCCGCGTAGCGCACGAGAGGAGAGCGGGCGAGTGTGGTTCCGACGTGCTGCGCGTGCTGAGGACTGCAGCGGATCCACAGCAGCGCCTCGACGGGCAGACCGAGCAGCGCCGGGCCGACGACTGCGCGGATGCGTACCAGACCGCGCTGAAGCAGTTGGTCGATGCGTCGGCGGGCGGTCGCCTGTGAGAACCCGGCGAGCGAGGCGATTTCCTCGAGGGGTGTGCGCCCGTCGGCGACGAGGGCGTCGATGATGGCGCGGTCGACGTCGTCGACCTGGAGGCCGGTGCGGGTCTGTTCCGGTGGGACGTCGGGCAATTCGAGCGCGGCGACCTCGGCGGGAGTCAGCACCCCCGTGCGCCACTCGGCAACCGTCCGGAAGTACTGCAGTACGGGGGTCAGTCGACGGGTCAGTACTCCGTCCAGTTCTGCGTCGAGAAGGGCAGGGAGCGTGTCGAATTCGGCTGCCACCTCGGCGATGACCTCTGCGGACTCGGCGAGCACGTAGACGAACACCGACTGTGGCCACGACGCCAGGGTGCGGGCCACCGACTGGACCGTGTCGGGGCGACACTGCACCCGCAGCAGGTGCGTCGGCGCCAGCGCGGTGAGCCCGACGACCTGCACGGTGCGGTCTTCGAGCAACGCGGCGCCACGCCGGGCGACGGTGCGGACCGGCTCGTCAAGGACCTCCGCGATCCGCCGCCACGACGCCCGGCCGTTGACCTGCAGAGCCTCGGTGATCCGCAGGGCAAGTGGGTCGAGTGTCTCCACCGGTCGCGTCACCTCACTGCTGGCACTTCGGATTTGACGACCGTGCGGGCCTTCCCGGGGAGTCGGCGACGGATCACCTCGGCGATGACCAGTACGACGAGGTTCGGGCCGAGCGCGATGAACCCGGAGTCCCAACTGCCGATCGGGATCTCGAAGAACGTTATCCAACTGACGACCAGCACGCCGACGACGATACCGGTCAGCACCGGAACCGCCCCCACCGTGACGCGTCCGCGCAACGCCACCAGGATCCCGGGGGCGAGCTGGGTCAGCCCGCCGTAGGTGAGCAGCAGCAGGCTGGCGATGCTGGTGCCACCCAGCCCGAACACTAGCGCCACGGTGATGGCGGCCGCGACGACGGCGGTGTTCATCCGCATCCGCAACTTTTCGGTTCCCACGGTAATGAGGTTGCGCGACACCAGGGTTGAGATGCCCATCACTATCGCAGCGGCCGGAACCATCGCCGCCGAGGCACCGGCGATGGCGACGACGGCGACCAGCCAGTCGGGCAGCGTGTGTGTCGCGGTGTTCAGCAGGACGTTGTTGCTGGCGGTGTCGGCGGGCAGGATCAGGATGGCGCCGAGCCCGACGATGATCGGGGCGAACAGCAGCAGCTGATAGAGCGCGAGCCAGGTGTAGTTGCTGCGCAGGATTTCACCGCTGCGGGCGGCGAACACCGGCGGCCATAGATGCGGAAAGACGTTGAGCCCGGCGCCGATCGAGGTGACCACCACCGCGGTGACGAAGAACGTGGTGTCGTAGCCGGGTGCGGCAAGCGTCAGCAGTTCGGGCCGGTCGCCGCGGACCCGGGAGAAGACCTCCGGAATGCCGGCGATGCCGAACCCGACACCGCCGACCACGATGAGCAATGCGACCACCATGAGCGAATCCTTGAGCACCGCGACCCGCGAGATCCCCCGAATGCCGGCCCACACCACGAACAGGATGACCAGCACGCTCGCGATGACCATCGACAGCCCGCGGCTCGCCGCGCTGCCGGTGGCCAGCTCGACGATCAGGCCCAGACCGGTGATCTGCAGTTCCAGGTAGGGCAGCAGGAAGATCGCACCGACCACTGCGACCACCTTGCCCAGCGAGGGGCTGTTGAACCGGTCGACGAAGAAGTCGGCCATGGTCAGATAGCCGCGACCCTTGCCGAGCCGCCACAGTCGCGGTGCGACGAAGTACAGGCCGATCGCCGAAATCGACAGGTAGGCAAGCGCAAACGTGGCACTGACGCCGCCACCGAATGCGATACCGGACAGCCCGAGGAAGCTGAACGTGGTGAGCGACTCACCGGCCTGCAGGAACCACGAGCGCCAGCGCCGGAAGCTGCGACCACTGACGGTCCACTCGTCGAGTTTCGTAGCGCGGCGGCCCGCGGCGCCGATCACTCCGATGGCAACCATGCCGATGACGATGAAAACGGTGAGGGCGTTCATCGGTGGTCCCCCGTGTCCTCGCTCGCATCGGTCGCGTCAGCGGCATCGATGGCCGCCCCGCCCTCGCGGCGGTAGGTCGCTTCGACGATGCGCAGCGCGACTACGGTCCCGATCACCCAGACCGCGGTCCAGACGAGCACCGACGGAACGCCGAACCAGAGGTGCGGTCCGTTGACGAACGGCAGGAACGGGGTGACCAGGAATCCGAGAATCGGGACGGCGGCGATGGCGAGTCGCCGCGGGCTCTCCAGGGCGGGTGGTGTCATGAACGCTTCTCCAGGGTGAAGGCGGGACGCCGCCGACCGTGTTCGGTCACGGCTTCGAATGCCGCAGCCACGGCGAGCAGTCGCTGCTCGGTGCGGGCGCGGGTGGCGATTTGCAGCCCGACGGGCAACCCGTCGGCAGTGAACCCGGCGGGTACCGAAATGGCCGGGACGCCGAGCGTGGTGAGCAGGTAGCAGGAGGCCATCCAGTCGAGGTAGTCGTGCTGACGTATACCCGCAATCTCGTTGGGCCAGAGCAGATCCGCATCGAACGGAGCGACCTGACTGACGGGGGCGATCAGCACGTCATAGGTGTCGAAGAACGCATTCGCGGACCGCTGCAGCCGGGTCAGCTCGGCGAGTGCCCTGCCGACGTCGAGGGCGGTTCTGTTACGGCCTTCGCGGATGTTCCACGCCAGGTCGGCCTTGAATGCCTCCGGTGTGGCGTCGAGTTCCTCCCCCCACATCGTGTCGAATTCCACGGCGCGCAAGGTGCGGAATACGGCGTCGGCGCCGTCGAGGTCGGGACATGCCGGTTCGACGTGCGCCCCCGCTGCCGCGAACACCCCGGCCGCGGTTTCCAACGGGGCCAGCACGTCGGCGTCGACCGGTACCCGGTCGCCGAGGGTCGGTGTCCACGCCACCCGGAGCCCGCGCAGGTCGGCCGGATTCACGGCCGCCAGCGATGCCGGGTCATCGGACAGCGACATCGGGTCGTCGCGATGGGCACCGGCGATCACCGACAGCAGCAGTGCGACGTCGCCGACCGTGCGGGCAATCGGGCCACCGGTCGCCAGATTGGGGTACGCCCACGCCGCTGCGGGATCGGGCACCCGGCCCGGTGTCGGGCGCAGCCCGACGACGTTGCAGAACGACGCGGGATTGCGCAACGACCCGCCCATGTCGCTGCCGTCGGCAATGGGCTGCAGGCCGGTGGCCAGGGCCGCGGCGGCGCCTCCACTGCTGCCGCCGGCCGACCGATCGAGCGCGTACGGGTTGCGGGTCGTGCCGAAGACCGTATTGAACGAGTGCGACCCGGCCGCGAACTCCGGCACGTTGGTCTTGCCAACCCGAACGGCGCCGGCGGCCTGGATGCGTCGGACGATCTCATCGTCGTGCTCCGGGACCCAGTTGGCGTGCAGCGGAGACCCGAACGTCGTGCGCAGGCCCGCGGTGGCGTGGGTGTCCTTGAAGGAGATCGGTAGCCCGTGCAGCGGACCCAACGGCTCCCCCGCCGCGCATCGTCGGTCTGCCTCGGCTGCCGCCTTCTCAGCTCCCTCGATGTCAAGGCTCACCACCGCATTGATCGCCGGGTTGTAACGGTTGATCTGTTCCACGTGTGCAACCAGCACCTCGCGGGCAGAGACATCGCGTCGCCGCAGCGCCTCGGCCAGGTCGACGGCACTACGAAAGATCAATGAGTCGTCCACGACGTATTCCGGTTCTCTCTGCGATCCGAGGGTTGGCTGCGCCACTGGCAGGCGGGACACCCAGTCTCTGAGATCCCCGTCACATTGGCGATATGAGCCACGAACGTATCAGGTTCGAACTATCGGGACAATAGACAACAATGAATTATCCATATAGGCCTTACACTGACCCTTTGGTGGAGAATTGCGTCAACCGTGTTACCCAGCCGGGCTCACGGCGCGCCGAACACCAACGCGACGTTGTAGCCGCCGAATCCGAAGCAGTCCGTGAGCGCGTAGCGGTACTCGCCGCGACGAGGCCGGTCGGCCACCACGTCGAGGTCGATGGCGGGGTCCAGCGTGTCGAGGTTCAGCGTGGGTGGCGCCACCTGGTCGCGCAGCGCCTGCACGGTCAGGACCGCGTCGATGGCTCCCGTTGCGCCCCAGGAGTGTCCGAGTGCGGCCTTCGACGCATACACCGAGGGCTTGTGATCGTCGAGCACCAGGTGCAATGCCTTGGCCTCGGCGAGGTCGCCGGGGCCGGTTCCCGCGGCATGCGCGCTGACGAGGTCGACGTCGTCGGGCGCAATGCCTGCGAGCTCGATCGCGCGGGCGATGGCACGTGCCGCCGACTCACCGCTCGGGTGCGGTGCGACCTGGTCGTAGCCGTCGGAGGTGATGGCTGCACCCATCAGCCGGCCAAGGATCGTCGCCCCGCGAGCGACGGCGTGCTCCTCGGTCTCGATGAGCATCAGCGCGCCGCCCTCGCTGAACACCGTCCCGTCGCGATCGACGTCGAAGGGGCGGCAGGCCGCGGCGGGGTGGTCATTGTTCGTCGAGAGCAGGCCGAGTCGGCTGAACGACGCGATGGGCACGGCGGCGATCAGAGTGTCGATGCCGCCGCAGATCGCGAAGTCCGCGTCCCCGAAGATGATGCCGCGCCACGCCTCGGCGATGGCCGCGGCGCCCGAGGCGTCCGCCATCAATGGGGTCACGATGCCCGACTTCGCCTTGCGCTCCAGACCGACGGCGGCGGCGGGCGCATTGGGCATGTACATCTGGATGGCCAGCGGCGACACTGCGCGCATGCCCTTCTCCTTGAAGGTGTCGTACTGGACGACGGCCTCCTCGGTGGTGCCAAGGGCCTGCCCGATCGCGATCATCAACCGGGCGGTGTCGACGTCACCGAGCCCGGCCTGGTCCCAAAGTCTGCGGCTCAGGACGGTCGACATCTTCTGCAGATACGACAGCCGCCGCAGTTCGACCCGGTTGAGGTGATGGTCGAATTCCTCGTGCAGCTGCCCGCCGATGCGGACCGGCAGGTCGAATTCGTCGACGAACGGCGTGTCGAGCGGACGGATTCCGCTGTGGCCCTCCAACAGTTGGCGCCACGTCTCCTCGGCGTCGGTGGCGATCGACGTCGTGGACGTGACTGCGGTGACCACGACGTCGGGGAAGCCCGTCCCCGTCTTCATCGGTCCCATGTCGTCGATTCTCCAATCGGCCGTGCCCAACCTCCTCGCCAAATTCTACGTCGGTGGCGCAGGGTTGACGTTGAGGCGCCTGGCCAGATCCTGGCCGCCGACGTCGCGGATGAAGTCGGGGTCACCGCAGACGACGAGTTGGTCACGCACCCTGGATAATCCGACGTAGAGCCGCTCGCGGGAGCGTTCGAACTTGGCCTCCTCGTTGATGACCAGGACCACTGCCCGCCGCTCGAGCCCCTTGAAGCCCAGGACGTGCCCGTAGAACACCTGGTCGGTGTCCCAGAACGTGTCCCAGTAGGCCTTGTGGCCGTCGCGCTGGCGTTCGGCCTGCTCGGGATGACGGCGGCACCGGCGGGGAGCCGTGGCGGTTTTGCTGCGAGATCAGCCATTTGAAGCGGCAGGTCGTGCTCCCAGAACTTGACCGTCTCGTCGTCGTCACTCCCCCAATTTGCATGGGGAAGGATATCCCCGGCACCGGCGGGGCCGTGGAGGTTCGCGAGTTCGGCGAATGCCGCGACGTGACCACCACCAAGGCGCAGGCCGGGATCAGCGAAGAGACCGCAGTCGAGTGAGCCTCGGTTCGGTGAGCCTGCGCAACGCATACGCCAGCGGAATCGTGATGGCCAGGGTCAAGCCAAACAGGCCCGGCAGTGAACCGGTGAACAGCGGCCAGCGCAGTAGCACCCCGAACACCAATGCCATGACGGCCACGTGCAGCAAGAAGATTTCGTAGGAGATCTCGCCCAGCCAGACCATGGGTCGACTGCCCAGGATGCGCTCGAACCACCCGCCGCCACCGAGCACCAGCGGCGCCACCACCAACGTCGCGATACCCGCGTAGAGAAGATTCTTCGTGATCGGCTCCCACAGCCGAACCGGTCCCATCGTGATGGCTCCCGCGATGGGCGTGCAGGCCACCAGGTACAGCATCGCTGCCAACGGAATCGCCAGTGCGGCAGGGCAACGCACCGCCATCGACTGCAGCACCGCCAACGTCATCCCACCGGCGAACCACGCGAGGTGGGCGGGCAACCACATCCCTGCAGAGTTCGGCAGCCAGTCGGTGGTGTTCACGATGATCAACCACAGTGGGCTTGCGGCGGCGATCACGGCCAGTCCGGCGAGCAGTCGCCTCGGTTGCCACCGGCCGCGGCAGTGCACCGTCAGCAATAGATACGCCAGCACTGGCAGCACCGCGTAGAACGACACCTCCACCGCCAGACTCCACGTCTGCGAAAGTCCTTGGTGCAGATAGGTGATCAAGAAGTTGTCGGTGTAGATCTGCGTGAGGGTGAGGTACCGGAGCAAACCTGCCCAACTCTGGCCGGGATTCGGGCCCGCCGAGTAGAACGAGAACACGACGAAAACGGCCACCACGGTGACGAGGTAGGCGGGCATCACGCGGCGCATCCGGCGCCGCGCGTAGTGCCCGACCGACGGCAGCGACACGCCAGCGGCCGCAGCGCGCACCCACGGCCGGAACAACAGGAAGCCCGACAACACGAAGAAGATCGCCACGCCGATCTCCAGGCGTGCGTACATCACGCCGACGTAGCCGTGCGACAGCTTGCCCGTGGCGAACGCCGCATGGGTGCCCAGCACCAGCAGGGCAGCCAGGCCCCGCATCCCGGTGAGGGCCGCGACTCGAACCGGCCCCCGCTCGACCGTGCCACCACTGATCGCGGCGGTTGGGCTGGCTAGCACCCGGCGAGTGTAGTGGCCCAACCACTTACCTTCGCTAAGTAACTGCTGAGCGTGGGCTGAGGATCGGTCGGTCATGCGACGGTTGCAGACGCACTGGTCCCGTGTGCCCCTAACGTCCCGCGCGCCCCTGCCGGGACCATGGATGTTTGTGCCCGACTATCAGCGACAGTGGGGCTGGAGCCAGCGGGATGAGCGTGCCGGGCTGGGACGTGCGGTAGCTTTCGCCGCAACCGTGTCAGCCGACGCAGGAGTGGGGTGCCAATGGACGATCTCAAACCGTTCTCGCCGTCGATCGACTGGAGCAATGGCCTCGTCGATTCACTGATCTGGATCGGCGAGGCGTGGGCGATCACGGCGCTCTGCACGCTCGTCGTGCTCACTCTCATCGCCCGGTTCACCATCTGGGGCAGGCAGTTCTGGGTCGTCACCGGCGCGTACTTCACGGGACGGCACAGCATCAAGCCGTGGCTGTCACTGGCCGCGATGCTGTTGTCGGTGATCGTCGGGGTGCGGCTGACCGTGTTGTTCAGCTACCAGAGCAACGATCTGTACTCCGCCGCTCAGATCGCCGTGCAAGGTCACGCGGTCGGCAACCAGTCGGTGAAAGACTCTGGTGTCTGGGGCTTTTGGCTCTCGCTGCTGCTGTTCTCGTTGTTGGCGGCGATACTGGTCACCCGCATCATGGTCGACCTGTTCATCACGCAGCGCTTCATGCTGGCCTGGCGGGCGTGGCTGACCGACCGGCTCACCGGCGACTGGCTGGACGGGCGCGCCTACTACCGGACCCGGTTCATCGACCAGACCATCGACAACCCGGACCAGCGCATCCAATCCGACATCGACGTCTTCACTGCCATCTCCGGCCCGCAGCCGAACACCCCGCATCAGACCAGCAACGGCACGCTGCCGTTCGGGGCGATCTCCTCGATCGTGTCGGTCATCTCGTTCACCCAGATCCTGTGGAACCTTTCCGGTCCCGTATCGCTGTTCGGCGTCGAGCTGCCGCGCGCCCTGTTCTGGTCGGTGTTCGTCTACGTCGCGTTCGCGACCGTCATCGCCTTCTGGCTCGGCCGTCCGCTGATCCGGTTGTCGTTCAACAACGAGAAGTTCAACGCCGCCTTCCGCTACGCGCTGGTGCGGCTGCGCGACGCCGCCGAAGCCGTCGCCCTCTACCGCGGCGAGAAGCCGGAGCGCCATCACCTGCGCAGCCGGTTCGAGCCGGTGCTGTCCAACTACAAGCGCTTCATCAACAGGACCATGATCTTCACCGGATGGAATCTGTCGATGAGCCACATCATCATTCCGCTGCCGTGGCTGCTGCAGGCACCGCGGCTGTTCACCGGCCAGATCCAACTCGGCACGGTCATCCAATCGGTATCGGCGTTCGGCGCCATCCAGGATGCGCTGTCGTTCTTCCGCAACTCCTACGACGTCTTCGCCGGCTACCGCGCGTCGATCCTGCGGCTCCACGGGCTGGTGACCGCCAACGAACAGAGCAGGGCGCTGCCGAAGTTGACGGTCGCCGCCGATGACGACGGCGCGATCGAGCTCGACGCCGTCGAGGTCCGCGACCCGGCGGGCGAGCAGCTGATCAGCGACCTGCATCTGCGGCTCAATCCCGGCGAGTCGCTGATCATCACCGGGAAGTCGGGCACCGGCAAGTCCACGCTGCTGCGCAGCCTGGCCCAGCTCTGGCCGTACACCTCGGGCACGATGCACTGCCCCGGCGGCGAGCACGAAACGATGTTCCTGTCCCAGTTGCCCTACGTTCCGCTCGGCGACCTTCGGACGGTGGTGTCCTATCCGCACGAGCCCGGCGACATCCCCGACGGAACCCTGCGGGCGGCGCTGGAGGCGGTGGCGTTGCCGCGCTACACCGACCGGCTCTCCGATGAGGCCGACTGGGCCAAGGTGCTCTCCCCCGGCGAGCAGCAGCGCATCGCGTTCGCCCGGCTGTTGTTGACCAAGCCGAAGGCGGTGTTCCTCGACGAGGCGACCTCAGCCCTCGACGAACCGCTGGAGTTCATGATCTACAGCCTGGTTCGGCGCGAACTTCCCGACACCGTGTTCGTCAGCGTCACCCACCGCAGCACCGTCAACCGGCACCATCAGAAACACCTGGAACTGCTCGGCGAAGGAGGATGGCGGCTGGGTCGCGTCGAGGGTGTCGAGCCGGTTCCGGTGTAGTGCCATCGCACCTGCGTCAGGCCCAATCACCCTTCTTCGAGCGCGGATTCAATACCGGTATGCCCAAAGTCGTTGCCCTTCCACAGCAGTGGCTCGCGCAGATCGAGTGCCAGCGCATACGAGAGACAATCGCCGAAGTTCAACTTGGCCGCGTGGCCACTGCCTTTGCCGAAGTCTGCATAGGCCTGCCGTGCCAGGCGAGCCTGACGCTCGGTCACCGGCTCTACGGCGATCTCAGCTTCCTCGATCAATTCGTCCAGCCCTCTACTCACGATCGGGTCGCGCTGGGAGTCGAGCACGCACCCGCATTCGAGGTAGCTGGCCGCGGACAGTCGCCGCACATCGGCAGTGGCGATCGCTCCGGTGTACACCGCTGCGTCGTCCTCTTCTCTCAAAATCGCGATGATCGCCGACGTATCCACGATCACGCTGGGAGGCCCTGGTCGTCGTAGAGCATCTCGGCGTGGTCGAGTTGCTTGGTCGCTGGGGACATCCTGCGCGCGGTCTTGTGGCCGATGGCCAGGAGTCGGGCCGCAACGTCGTCCTGCTGCAGCCTGACCAAACGCTCGTTCACGGCAATCGCCACGGCCTGCGCCTGGGATTCACCCGTCAGCGCGGCGAGCTGTTTGACCGCTTCGTGCACCGTCGGGTCTTTGATGTTCAGCGCCATGTGGGTACCTTTCTACCGCTCTGATGGTACCTCTCTCGCTTGGGTCGGCCGCACCGCATAGGGTGGCCACAATGGCAGATGCGCTCCATCCCATACCGGCCCTGACGGCGATCCTGAGCGAGCACGGCCCCTTGTCCGAGGACGACCTCATACAGCGGCTCCAGCAGGCCGGCGTGGCAGACCCAGATGACGCACTCGACTACCTGGTCGACGAAATCGGCTGCGCAGCAAGCCAGCTGATCGACGATCGGTGGGCCTGGCTGCCGACTCTGCTGGCCGGGCGGGTGTTCACCCACCGGCTCAGCGCCGATGAGCTGGCCCACGACATGCTCACGGTGACGCCGGATCTGGACCCGGTCACCGCGCTGTGCGAGGACGAGCAGTATGTGCGGTTCGCCGACGGATCGCCCGCGTACGTCGCGCTGCCCATGGTCGACGACGAGCTGCTCGGTGAACGGGAGACTGCTCCGGAGCTGGTCGACCCGTTGGGGGCGTTGCTGCTCACACCGGGCACGCTGGCAGCGTTGGGCGTGGCCGAGGGCGACCTGGTCGGGGTGCGGCTGACGGAGCGGAAACTGGTGATCGAGCCGGTCACCGCGATCGCCGATGCTGCGGTGGGCGCGCGACTGGCCGCGATGCTTGACCCGGAGAATCCGGTGTACTTCGACGCGGCGGTGTGGACGGCATGTGCTGGTGATCCGGAACTGTTCACCCAACCGCTGGCGCCGCTGAGCGAGATCGCCGACGCCACCGGCCTGTCGCGCAACGACGACTCGCTTGCCCCCGCGGGATTCGATTTCGACGTCTGGCGTTTCAATCTTGGCTGCGCCCGGCTGGTCCGGCGATACGGCATCGACCCCGACGAGGCGTTCGCACTGCACACCCTGCTCGAACTGCACGACCAGATGTCGCTGCTTCTCGAAACCGCGGACCCCGACGAACCATGGGATGAGCCGGCGCGCACGGACGTCGAGGACGTAGCCGAGGGGCCCGATGGGGGCGATCTGACCGGTGAGCTTGGCGCC
>NZ_JBOGDD010000575.1:0-14381 GCF_050701675.1 Mycobacterium sp.
GCAACAAACACATCCCCATCGAGTATCTGCGCGCGTCCGAGACACAACGGCGGTCCCTGTTGGCTGGCCTACTAGACACGGACGGAACGGTGACTGGCGGCGGCTCCGTGCAGTTCTCGGTCACCGACCCGCGGCTGGCAGCCGACGTCGCCGAACTGGTCGTCAGCCTGGGCTATCGCTGCCAGACCTCGACGAGGAGGGTGAAGCGTAGCGAAGCGTCATCGGTGGCTTACACGCTGACGTTCGCCACTGAGGACGAGGTCTTTGGTCTGCACCGAAAGTCATTGCTGCACAAGGAACGTCGTGCTGCCGCCAACACCGTACGGTCCGGGTCAAGATTCATAGTCGACGTCCGTCGTGTTGAAGGCGTGCCGGTGCGTTGTGTCGAGGTCGACAACGTCAGCCACATGTACCTGGCGAGCCGCGCGATGGTGCCGACCCACAATTCGACGCTGGGCCTGGATTTCCTGCGGTCGTGCTCGATCAAGCACCGGATGTCCAGCGTCATCTTCTCATTGGAGATGAGCAAGTCCGAGATCGTCATGCGCCTGTTGTCGGCCGAGGCGAAGATCAAGCTCGCCGACATGCGGTCCGGACGCATGAGCGACGATGACTGGACGCGCCTGGCGCGGCGGATGAGTGAGATCAGCGAGGCGCCGCTCTACATCGACGACTCGCCGAACTTGACGATGATGGAGATCCGCGCGAAGGCACGGCGGCTACACCAGAAGGCCGACCTGCGACTGATCGTCGTCGACTACCTGCAGCTGATGACGTCGGGCAAGAAGGTCGAGTCCCGCCAGCAGGAAGTGTCCGAGTTCTCAAGGCAAATCAAGCTTTTAGCCAAGGAGCTCGGAGTGCCCGTCGTGGCGATGAGCCAGCTGAACCGCGGTCCGGAACAGCGCACCGATAAGAAGCCAATGCTGTCTGACCTGCGTGAATCGGGCTCGATCGAGCAAGATGCGGACATGGTTATACTTCTGCACCGGCCGGACGCGTTCGAGCGTGACGACCCGCGCGGCGGTGAGGCGGACCTGATCATCGCCAAGCACCGCGCCGGTCCGACGAAGACGATTACCGTTGCGCACCAACTGCATTTGTCGCGGTTCACCAACATGGCGCACTAGAGGCTTGCGGCTGTAGGTTCTCAAACTCGATGTCCAATTCGCAAATGAAATGTCCACCTGATGTCCAATTGGACATGAAAGTGAGAATTCATGACCTCATGGGCCGCCGGGGCGAGGACGCATCAAGATGTACCGACTAGGTGACGGAGGGGCAGGCATTTGAGTTACCGGAACAAGACCTACGTGGCGTTCGCCAGCGAGGACATCCGCTACTACTGGCTCATGGAAGCTTGGCGGGACAACCAGCACATCGACTTCGACTTCTTCGACGCCCACGATCTCTATCGCGCACGCGACACGAGCGCACCGGAGACAATCAAGCGAAATCTGCGCGAGCGCATGAAGAACGCGAAGCAGATCGTGTTGCTCGGCAGCGCAACCGGGAGGCGAAAGGGCGGCGACGGATCGTCGTTCCTAGCTCATGAGATCAAAGTCGCGATCGAGTTCAATTTACCGATCGTTGTCGCGAACCTCAACCAGCAGCGAACAATTGAGACGTCACTGATTCCCCAACCCTTGCTAGATGCCAACTACTACACCATCTCGGTCTCCTTCCAGCCAGCCGTCATCAAGTTAGCGCTGGACGGCTACGTGCCGGCGTTCGCGACGTCGGGCAACCGTGGGCCCCATTACTACGAATCAGACATCTACGCGAATCTCGGCTTGTGAGTGCTGCGCTGCGCAGCGATCTCACCACCAGTCGGTTCCTGCAGCGGATCGCGACCCGGTTTCTCGCCTGGATCGGGCTCATTGCGTCGGCGGGCCAGATTGCGGACTGGGTTTTCGACCTCACAGAATATGTCTGGTGGGGCTACCTGCTTATCGTGCTTTGCGCAATTGGGCTGCCGCTCACAATCTGGTGGTCGTGGCCCCGCCCAATCGAGGAGACCTACGACATCCCCAACACCACTATCCGGATCGTGAAGGGCGACCTGTTCGCCGAACAAGGACACCTGGTAATCGGCACCTGTGACACATTCGACACCGCGACGCCCCACATCATCGCCCGCGACAGCCTCCAAGGAATTGCCTTGGAACGCTTGTATAACAACGATGTCACCCGACTCGACGCTGATCTGGACGCCGCGCTCAGCCAAGCGACACCTGTCGGTTCTATCCCGAAGGACGGCAAGACCACCCGTTATCCGCTGGGAACGGTGGCTGTTCTTGACCACCCAACGAGACACCTCTATTTCGTCGCGTACACCGAGATGGACCAGAACAACAACGCCCAGGGCACACCCGATGGACTTTGGGTCAGCCTCAACTCGCTGTGGGCGTCGATCGCGCGCTCGGCGAATGGCGGCACAATCTGCATGCCAGTAATCGGAGGAGGTATGTCGCGGCTGTCGAGCATCGTGCCGAACCAGGACTCCCTGCGGTTCACGATCCTGTCGTTCATGTTTGCTTCTCGAAAAGGCCGTGTGTGCAACGAACTACGCATCGTGCTACGCCCCGAAGACTACGAGAAGCTGGATCGTCTTGAACTGCAAGCGTTTTTAACCTCGCTGAAACCGTCATGACCGAAGACTCCGCAATCGACGTACCTAAGACGACCGCATGCGCGTTCTGCGACTACCTAGCCGAACGCAGGCCGTTCACAATCGCCGCGCGCACCGAACGCATCGCGGTACTTGTGACGCGCGAGCAGCGTGGCCTGCCGCATCTGCTCGTCGTCCCAGTGGCGCACCGGCCGACCATTTTGGACTTGTCTGACTATGAAATCGCAGCGCTTGCAGTCGGCGTGAAGGCGGCAGCGCAGGCGATCAGTGACGCCTACTCTCGGCCAGGCAGCGTCGTATGGCAAAACAATGGCACCCCCGCCCATCAAACAATTCCGCACGTCCATTTCCACGTCGCAGGTACGTTGCCTGAGGGCGGCACCGAATGGGGACAGGTTTCTGAAGGGTCCCTCAAGGAAACGAATGCGATCGCAAGGATCATCGCTCCGCACTTAGCCCTGAAGTAGCGAAATCGGCTCTGTACAAAAACTTTCGACTCAAGGAGTGCGGCTGAGTCGGGTCCCCTATTGATCGATTCTGGGCTTGGCTGGACAGGAGGAACGAATGTGGCCGGGTGTAGAGCGCGACATGAAGCTGCCGTACGTGCATTGAGAGACGACGTCCAATGGAAAGGGAGACTCAGTGTCGGCCGCCAGCAAACACTCACCTTGTCTCCGAGTTGAGTTTGAAAGCACTTGATAGACGACGGCAATATCCGCATCGGAAGTCTCAACGAGTCCCGATGGGTTCTTGGCGACGTGCCGTTGTGGTCTTCCGCACACCGAACTTGCGGTCGACGCAGCCGCTGACCCATTCGAGGCCCCGGGACGCACGTGTACCCGCCGTACCGATATCTCCTGTGGTGGAACGCTTCTCGGCGCATAGAACTTTTCCTCGGCAAGATACATTGCCGCGATAGGCAATTCTGTTGCAAATCACTAAGATTCGCATCTTTGAAATCGGGTTACGCCCGCGCTTCGCTGGTAACTTGCCATAGCAAGGCATCCCTTCGGGCACCGTGGCGCGGTAGCGTCCGATGCTGAGCTCGGCCAGCAGCTCGAGTTCCTGGTTCTCACGCCGATCACTTGCTCTCCGGCTATCACCGCTATTAGCCCATCGAAGACAACGAGCCTTGGCAGTGGATCGAATCCAACGTCCTCATGCGCGGGCTATGTCAATGACAAAACACCGACGCGATCGGACAGGTTGGCGTGCGTGCTGTCAACCTAGTTTCCCCGGGGGGCCGGCATCTCCCGGTGCCGTAGCCGACCGACGGGTATTCGTCCCGCCCCGACACCGCGTACCCCGCCAGGCCACGCAGGTGCGGATCACCCGCCGGCAGCAGGAGGCGGTCCCGAGCCGGGGCGGATTCGCCGGTATCAGGAGCGTGGCTGATCCGCCAGGAGGATGTGGGTCGCCAGGTCGCGTAGCGCTCTGCCTCCACGCTTACGCCTGTAATTCGAACGCAGCTGCTCGCGCTGAATAATGCGTTATGCGATCGCATACGTAAGGAGCATCACGGTGAGCTACATCGACCACACAGCCGCGGCTACAGCCAAAGCTCATGCGTACGTCTACGAAGCACTCGGCCTAAACCCGCTCGATCCGATTCCCGACGACTACCGAGTTCACAACGACTACGACGCTCGCCTGGGGGCCTTCCTTGCCGGCGTGTTCTGGGCTCTCGATGAGCTGCCGAACGACGCGGAAGACGACCGCCGAGTTTAGGAAACGTCAGTTTCCCGCGGTCCCACTACAGGGGGCGGGCGGCGTAGTGTCCGGCTACTTGTCGTCCTGCGGCCGCTCAGTCACCTGCTGCGCAATCGCCGACCACTCCGCGGTCGGTCCCTGCAGGCGGCCGAGCACCACTGTCTCGGGCACGGCGGTGTACCGCGCGAGCGCGCAGAGATAGGTGCGCATCGCGATCGCCGCGTACATCGTGGTCTGCGCGGTGACCCCCAGCGTCACGTGCATCGCCGCTGTCGACACACCTCCCACCGACGGGCCGGCGGACGCATAGGTGACGAGCCCCGCCTGCCGGAAACGCCCGTGCGTCGGCGCGGACAGCAACGAGTATGGCAGCCCCGCCAGCTCGTCCTCCTGCAACCCCGACGCCTGGTAGAAGTCCTTCACCAGCTGCGTCTCCGACGGCGGCGCGTCGTCGAGCCCCCGACCCGCGCGGGCGAGGATCGGGGCGTCCCACGCCCGGGGCATCTTGCGGTAGACCGCTTCGAGTCCCGCCGTGGCGCCGACAGCCAGGTAGTCGGCGGCGCGGGCGTCGCGTTCGGCAACCGCTTCTTCATCGCCCGACGGGAACGGTAGGCCGTACAGCGCCGCCAGCTCCTCGTTCAAGAACCGCCGCAGCCGCTCCTCCTTGGACCCCGCGGTGAGGACGTACCACGCCTTCGCCGCGATGACGGCAGACGTACGCGCCAGCGGGAACGGCGCCAAGGTGACGAGGTCAGTGCGCAGGATGGCGGCTATCCCGCGGAGCAGGTCGCACTGCTCAAGCCCTACGGCGCCCTGCTGCGTCGCCAAGGTCAGCAAGGTCTGCTTGGACCGCGTCTTAGCCGCCGAGGAATCGTTGGCCGCCGCCGAACTTCGGTTGGGGGTGGCTTGCCGGGGAGGCCCATGCTGCTGCGGAGCGCCTGCAGCAACGTCACGTTGAGAAGGAAGCCGAAGGCGAAGCCGTGGCGGCGCGCTACGAGGACGACCAGCAGGCGGTGACCGCCGCCGATCTGGAACATCGGCAACTCGATGGTCAGCTGAAGGGCCTGGTGGGTCGAGCATCGGCGCTGGCCGACAATCCGCGGGTGCGGGCACTGATGCAGACCGCCGAAGTCGATCTGGGGCGTGAATCCGCTGACGTCAGCGCAGCTTTGGAGCACGCCAGAGCCAGCGGGGAGCGGGAGACGTTCGAACTCAACCAAGGCATCGCCGCCAGTCAGCGGGCGTTGCACTCGTTGAAGACCGACGGCCTGTTGCCGCCGCGCCTGCAGGTGCAGCAGATCGTCGATGAACTGTCCGCGGCCAATGTCACGGCGGTGCCGGGATGGCGCTACCTTGCTCAGCACATACCCCCCGAAGAACACGCGACAGCGATCGCCGAGCTGCCGGCCGCCGTGGATGGCGTGATCGTTTACACCGACGACCTCGCCGCGGTGGCCGCCCAAATCCGCACACCCGTGGACGATGTCGTGGTGTTGTCCGCGGCTAGCGTGTTCGAGGGTCACCCCACTCCGCAGTTCACACTCGGTCCGGCGGTGGCGATGCACGACACGGCGGCGGCCGCGGTGGAACTGACCACTCGCACCGAGGCCTACGGCCAGATGGTCGAGCGTCGCGACACCGTGGACGTACAGCGGCGTGCCGATGACGCCTTGCTATCGAAGATCACGGCGTTCGCGCAAGATGTGCCTACCGACGGCATCGACGGCCTCCGCGCCAGAGCAGACGCCAGCGCTGGTGCACTGCAACAGGCACGCGACCGTGCCGCCGTCACCAAGCAGCTACGGCGGGATCTCGTCGAGGAAGTCAAGGCCATCGCCGCCGAGCTTCACCAGGAGCGAATGCGTGTGGTGCGGGCGGAAGAGGCGTTGCCGACTGTCGCCGAGCTGGCAGTGACAGAGCTCGATGTCGTCGTCCCCTCCCCGCAGCGACTCCAACAAATACCGATCGAATTCGCCGCCGCAGACCGACAACTCGCCCGCGCTCGGGAGCAACGCAGAACTGCTGAAGCCGCCAAGGCGGACATGATGGTCCACCGTGGGCAGGTGGATCAACGACGAATCGACTGGCGCGCGGAACTGGAAACCCTCCCGCCACCCCAACCCGCCGCTATGTCACAGCCCGAGGCGCGGGCCGCACGCGAGGCAGCCGAACAGCAGTTGCACCAACAGTTCCCCGAGGATGTGCTGCGCTACGCCGTCAAGGCGGCCGAACGCGAAGTGCAGACTGCGGCGCGTCAATGGGAAGGCCATCCCGAGCCCGTTCGGACACGGGCATTGGAACTTGCCGCGTCTACCGACGCTGCCGATCCGGGCTCCCGAGTGGTTGCTCGGCAGCGCGCCGCAACACTAGCCACACAAGCCAAAATGGCACACGGCGCAGCCAAGGGCGAACTCAACGCCGCAGAGTTGGTCTTGCAGGACGCCGTGCGCAATCTCGGGGGCCGGCACAGCCGTAAGGACTTCGAACCTGTGGAGCCAACAGACCGGCCCCACGCCGAGACCCTCGCCGCCGACGCCACCAACGCCTCTGTTGAGCTCGAGGAGCAGCGGTGGCGACGCGAACAGGAACTCAAGGCCGACGAAGCCACCATGGGCGCCCAGACGGCGCGTTCGAAGACCCTCGCCGATCAGGCCTCCCGGCTGGACAAGGTGGAGGCCACCGCCGAAACGGTCGACCTGACGTTGCCGGCCGATGACGACGCTGTGCGGGCGATCGTGACCGCAGTTCACGGCGACTTCGAGTACGCCGGCACCCTGCACGCCCAAGCGACGAGGACTTCGAGGCCTCCGCCGAGGAGCTGGGCCGGTGGGCGAGCGACGACAGATTCGTCCACCTCGCCGAGGACGAACACGGCCATGCGGTGCGTCGGCTGCGGGAGATGCTGCGCGACAAGGCCCGCATCAAACGTGTCGCCGAGAACGCCGAAAGCCTGGTCGATGACCTCCGACTGCGGGCCATGCAGATTGGCGAGCAGCTCAAGCAGGTCGAAGAGACCAAGGCCAACATCGGGAACAAGATGACCGACCTGGTAGTGGACGCTCTGACGGTGCTGCGGCGGGCGTCGTCGCTTTCGGAGATGCCCGAGGGGTATCGGGGCGTGGGACCACCAACGGTTCCTCGACGTCTCACCACGCAACAACCCCCACTCGTGAGCAGATCACGCTGCGCGTCAGCGACCTCAGCGACCTCATCGACACCATGGTCAGCGGCCGCGCCGTCGAACAAGACCCGGCCGAACTACTATGGCGGGCCACCGATGCCGCGGTCCCCGAAGGCTTCAAGGCCACCGTTCTCAAACCCTCACCCGAGCAGTCCACGACGCGCACACCGGTGGCCGACATGCGCAAGTGGTCCGGGGGTGAGAACCTCACGGCGTCCCTGGTGCTGTTCTGCGTGATGGCGCGGCTGCGGGCGGAGAAGCGCACCGAGGACAGGATCACTTCCTCCGGCGGGGTCCTGCCGCTGGACAATCCGGTCGGCAAGGCCAACTATCTACCGTTCCTGGAATTGCAGCGCAAAGTCGCGAAAGCCAATGGTGTGCAACTTGTTTACTGGACGGGCATCGGCGACCTCGGGGCGGTCACGACCTTCCCGAGAATCGCGGCGATGCACAAGCGTCCCTCGACCACCCGCGCCGGTCGCGCCTACGTGACCGCGGACGACGAAACGTCGCGCCAAGTCCTAGATGCGGTGTCATCGGTGCGTCGTGAGCCCTGAAACCATGTTGGCGGACGCACTGTGGAGCGCCATCGAGGCCCACAGGACTCGCCGCGTCCCCCTCTCCGAACTGCTCAAAGCCGGAGCGGCAGTGGACCGGACCGGCGCAGCCACTGTCGGCTGGAGAGCCCGGATCAAGGCGGCGATCGACCATCTCGAGACCAGTGGTCGCGTCACGCTGCCCAAGACGAAACAAGACATCGCGGCCCTGCCAGCCTTGCCCCTGTATGTGACCCGGGCAGCGGCCCCCCGGACGGCACGTCCCGCCCCGACTGCGCCCGTGTGGCATGCCGAACTACGTTGGGCTGCAGCCTTGTTCGATGAAGGGAAGCTGACGGGATCGGATCAGCGGTTCTTGACGACCATCAATACCTGACTGTCGCGGCGCCGCGGTATCGCCGTGCCCCTAAGGGAACGCTCACTCGAGATCTTCGGCGACGAGAAGCTATTGGAAACAAGGGTTTCCGGCCCACTATTCGAGCCGGGGCGACTGACCTTGGATCTACTGCAGACCTATCTCTGCTGGCCCACTGTGGAACGCTTCACCTATGGGACCGGTGACTGGCTCATCGTGGAGAACTACACCACCTACCACTCGTTGGGCGGCCGCGCACGGGAACTTGGGTTCGACGGCCACATCATCTGGGGCTCCGGCAACGGCGTCGCCACCCGGCTTGCCGCACTGGCCGCCGAGTCCGCCCGGCCACCACGGCTCTACTACTTCGGTGATATCGACGTCGGCGGGTTCCGGATCGCCCGCTCGGCGACCACCCGGGCCGCCGCCCTTGGATTACCGCCGCTGCTCGCGACGAGCGGCCTGTATCAACTGACCCTCGACATGGGCGAGTGCCGCAACGACACGAACTCCCGCAATCCTGATCCGACGCTCGCCGGATGGATCTGCCAGTGGCTTGACACTTCGCTTGCCGATGCTGTGGTCGAAGTCCTCGCCGCACGGCAGAGAATCGTTCAGGAGACGGTGGGCCGAGAGCTGCTCGCCAATACCCAGCTTGCGCAATGGTTCTGACATTGGCGACATCCTCACTGAAAGTGCTTCGACAGTTCACCATCGCGAAGACTTCGTGTTCGAGTGTTATCCGCGGAAGAAGAAGCGTCGTTGTGGCTTCTTGAGTTTTATGTCCAATTCTCAAGCCAAATGTCCACACGATGTCCGGCTTAGAACCAATCCTCTAGAGTGACCAGGTTCCCGAAGCCCATAGAGGTCAGTGCCTCGACGACGACGTGGCCAGGTACGCCGCGATAGAACGAGTCGGCGCTGCTTCCCTCAGCGCGGACGTCTTGCGCGACGACGCCGATCACCCGACCGTCCTGGGCCACGATCGGGCCGCCGCTGTTGCCAGGTCGAGTGGTTGCCGAGTAGACGAAGAACTCCTCAGCGGTTGAATAGTCGTTGATAGTTTCGTTCACCACCTCGCCTCGCTCGCACACCATCTGCGGGAGTGCGCACCTCGCGATGGGAGGGTAGCCGAATACGTACGTCTCGTCGGGCCATGTGGGAGCGCGGAAGGCGACGCCGTCGAGTACCGGCAGCCCCCGCTGGCCGGCAGCTGGTTGCACTGTGATCACCGCGATATCGATCTGGGGGTGGGCCTCGCACGAGACGACGCGCACACCCGGCCCCTCGCGCAGCAGGGGCGGTCCCGCTGGCGGCGTTACCGTCGAATGTTCGATCTCCTCTTTCAGGTCCATGTCGTTTATTACGTGCGCGTTCGTCAACACGTGAAATTCGTCAAGAACTAATCCGCTGCCCACGCTCTCGTCACCAGTTGTCTTGGAATAGCCAGCAATGGGCACGGTCACAGAGCCGTAGGCCGGTTTGATCAACCCGGCACCGGGTGGTTCGGCGAGCCAGAGGTAACCATCTGCTTGAGATCGCGTCATCAACTGAGCGTTGTCGGTGAAGAGCCGGTGACCAAATATGTCGTAACCGGGTTGCTGTCCGTGATCGGTAATCATGCGGGCATCCACCATGCGGTTGAGTAACTGCGCAATGATCGTGCCTTGAGACTGAGCGTGCGCGAAACCGCGTTGTTGAAGGTAGAGGAAGAAGTCGTTCATCGTGAACGGCAGCAAGGAATTCGGGGGGTCGGGCTTGGCATATTTAGCGAGCATTTTGGCATGCATTTTTCGGTCCCGCGAGAAGAACTCGGCAGCTTCGTTTGCAATATTCACCAAATACCCGACGGGCACGGGAGCGCGGGGACCGCGAATGTTGGCCACCTCAGCACGCTTCGCGCGCCGCGTGGCAGTGGAGCTCCGCTGCGTCAAACGTGTCCGGGCACTTATCGATCAGGATCCGCCGCACGGCTGTGTGGCTATTGCTCGACTTAGACAATTGTGCACCTAATTTGCGACACAAATGGCTGCCCCCTTAGGACGGACCACAACGTCGGTGGGTGCTAGTAGCGTCAGAGCAGCAGTGACGCCGGTGATGACCAAGGTCGGGAGGGTTGGCGGTGAGCGGCAAGCCGCGAGTGCATGAGCTGGCCAAAGAGCTAGGCGTGACGTCCAAGGAAGTGCTGATGTGGCTGAGCGAGCAGGGTTTGTTCGTTAAGTCGGCGAGCTCCACAGTCGAGCGCCCAGTCGCCCGTCGTCTGCGTGAAAACTACCAGGCGAAAAACCCAGCGAATCCCGTCACAACCAGTCCAATCGGACGGGCAATGTCAAGGCCGCACGACGTGCGGCCCCCGGCCCGGAGTCTCACGTCCGGTCAGACGGCGAGTGTCTGCAAGCGCTTTCGGCAAGCCTCCGCTTCCGGACAGAGCCAGGCGGCGATCAACAGGCTCTATTCCGAATGTGTAGCCCGATACGGGGTTTCGTGGGAGAAGCTGCGCGATGTCGTCGCGGAAGACTTAGAGCGCTACCCCGGTGAGTATGTGGCCAGGCGACAGTTTCGCAAGGGTGATGGACCAGTGCATCGGCTCGACGGCGAATCCGTATCGGTCATGCCGCCGGTCGAGGTCAGTCGCCCTCGCCCGCGGGTCGACATCGTTCTACCGGAAGTAGACGGTGTGGATGCCGAGAGCGTCATCGACCTCATCGTGAACGTCGACGCCAGACAAGACGATCGCGATGAAGTCGGGGCGGGTGTGCAGGGCTTCATCCCCGACGGTGGTGGCGGCTACGGCTATCTCGCATGGCAGTACGCCGCGGCCCACCGCCGCGCGTACTCGGACATTTCGTCGCGAACGGCTCATCACGACCTGGCAGTGATGGCGCAGGTCGTCGACAGCGAGAAGCGGCTTGTCGACCTGATCACCAACGCCCATGGTCCAGTCCTTGAACAGCCACTGCTGGTGAAACGTGTGATCGAAGCCGAGTTCAGCGACCTCGCCGATGCCGACGACATTGGACGTTCGATAGCCGATGAGCAGCGCCGGGCGCGGGAAGCCTATGACTTTCTACGACGCGCTGTTGTTCTCGTGATCGCGAGCCCGGACTGCGACCAGCGCCTGTGGTCGATGCTCGACCGGATTCGGCCGCCAGCACCAGAGCAGCTTGTGGAGACCAGCACGTCGCTGGAGTTCGCGATCGCGCGACTCAACGAGCTCGTTGCGAACGTCGAAACGCTTTTGACCGCCCCCGAAGCACCGCTCGGCCAGTTTTTCCGCCAGGCGCTTACAGAACTGGTCGCCCTGCAGTCGGGACGGTATGACTTCCTGCAGCAATTTCGAGACGTCGTCTCCACCGTGAAGACTGCACGCCGGGTGAGCGACGGAATGGCGTTCGTGGTGCTACCCCGCGGCGAGCAGCTGCGGACGTTTCTCGTCGGCCTGCGATCCTCAGGGCTCTATCGCGGCCACCAGGTCGACGAACAGCGGGTCGCGGTGTTGGAGGAGATCGAGAAGCACTTCGGTGTCGACCGGTGCGAGTGGCACGAAGGAACGGCGTCGTCGGATGGTTTCAACAACCACTATGTGGTCTTAACCATCAAGTCCGCCAATGGCTGTGGAGATCATGCGGTCGCGATCAGTCCGCTGGCGGGCGAGCATGCCACTTATGTCGTGCGCAGCGACTGCACCGAGGCGCACTGGATGACGCTTTTGGCACAGTCGAAGCCCGATGCACGTGAGCAAGGTGCACGCAAGTTCCTATTCACCGGAAGCGATGCATATAACGGGATGCGCGCAAAAGTGGTCGGCGCCCTGGAGTGCCCACCGAGAGACTTTCTGAAACAGACTGCGGCAGGCCAGGTTCCGCGCCCGCATCGCCAGCCCTGAGGAGTGCACCTCGGGGTCTCGACCGCGCGACGAGGTCATCTGCGGACTGCACTTCCTGTTTCATCGCTTATCGAATCCCGAGCACCCGCCGACCGGGTGACCTATGTTTGCACCCGTGAATGCACGCCCCTGGACAGGACGACGGGACACACCGTGAACCGCGAGCAAACCGACGACGCATTCATCAAGCAGCCGTGAACCACTACGTGATCCGATCCGACGACACGACCCTCCAAATCTGGTCAGGGAAACGTATCCAGCACGGTGATGAATCCCGCAGTGAATGGCAACGAGCGCTCAAACACGAGGCAAAACAGGCTTTCTCGAACCTCAACGTCACAACTGGCGCGGCCCTCGGAACGAGCTACAGCACCACGAGCCCCCTCTCTGCAGGCGCGGGTGACGCAGAAAACAGCTTGTTCACCAATATGGTGGAAGCGATCCCACGCGCGTTCACCACATTGCGCTTCGAGCGCAACACCGGCGCCCTGAAACCGCCTCCCGTTCCCATTGAGCTGTCGAGCGGCCACCTGCACTACTACCGGTACACAGTCGGCGGCATGTGGACGGTGTGGGAGCCGGACCGGACGCTGGCCAGCTGGACACGAGTCCCGCGCCGTATAGCTGTCGGGTCGGACACGGCACGACCGGTGTGGTTCGCCCTACGTGAGGCCAACGCGCGACAAGTGGTCTCCGTTTCGCGCGACTGCGCGCTGGAGGCGGACGCAAAGTTCGGCATCCGTGTGACCATCCACGCCGCGAAGGGCCGCTCTCACAATGCGATCACGAATAGCGAGTTTGGCATCGACGGTGCGATCGCCGCGTTTCACAACGATCGACTGTCCGACGAATTGGTCGCCGCCATGTTGCCCAAACTGCCCTCGGTCACGCTGTTTCAGCTGCGGGAGGCACTGGGAAGGGTTGCGGGTCCGGTGTTCCCTACCCCCGCGGTGACGATCTCGGCAAGTGGTGCGATATGGATCAATCCAGATGATGAACGCTGCTGGGTCGGTGAGTACGCCGTGCGCCAAAATGATTCCACTAGCCAGTGGCCCGAAGTCAGCGGCGAGTTGTTCACTATCCGGCCGGCCACCCACGCCCCCACAGGGCGGCAGTGAAGATAGTTGCGTCACAGACCTGAACATCACCGCGACGCAACGGCTCTGGGGTAGTCACGGAACCGGGTGCGCTCGCACGTCACGGTGACGCAACGCCATCAAGTAACCATGTCCGAAGCAGTCCCGCCAAGCAAGGCTCCTAAATGGCAAATGGTGGCGTTGAAAGTAGTGGACAGGGAAGTGAAAATCTAAGACATGGACATCGACTGAGAACGTCGCTGACCGCGCAGGTCAGCAAGCCGCGTGTGGACACGAAACTTGAGAAGCCACAGGGTGTGTGGCTTCTCAAGTTTGATGTCCCATTCTCAAGTGAAATGTCCACCTGATGTCCAATTGGACATGTAAATGAGAATTTCCAAGCTTCGTGGATCAGCCGCCACGATCAACGCACCATGACGTGGGACGCGGCGGATTAAGGCTGGCAGTTGCCGGCGCGCCCTGGCTCTAGATCGTCGACGACCGAGGCGCTGGGCCGGTCCGACCGCTGAGACTGCCAGTGCGTGGTACGCCCGTCGGATTGCCGGACGCGCTCGGTAACCCCCGTGAGGGCAACGCCGAATCACATTGTCGCCGACGCGAGATGGGCGATGTGACCGGAACGTGAGTGCGGCCTCCGGTGCCCGCTACGTGGTATCGAGTTTGCGTGTGCCGCAACGTTTGAGCCAGCACGTTTCTGAGCCTGATGTCATGAAGTGACCTGCGATGACATCGGCGTTAGTAGCTCTTCAGGAGCTGCTCTAAGACTTTGACCCCAAACTCGAGAGCGTCGACCGGGACGCGTTCGTCGACGCCGTGAAAGAGTGCGGTGAAGTCCAGGTCGTCGGGCAGTAGCATCGGAGCGAAGCCGTAGCAGTTGATGCCTAGCGGGCTGAGCCATTTGGCGTCGGTGAACGCGGTGCTCATGTAGGGCAACACGGTGGCGGTGTCGTCCTCGGTGCGCAACGC
>NZ_JBOGDD010000576.1:0-1681 GCF_050701675.1 Mycobacterium sp.
CTCAAGGACCTGCCCCCGGTGACCGGGCGCTTCGTCGGCTAGCGACCCGGTGGACGCCTACTCGATGACGAATACCGGAATTTGCCGCGTCGTCTTGGTCTGGTACTCCGCGTAGGGCGGGTAGGCCGCGACGGCGATCTCCCACCAGTGCTCGCGCTCGGCGCCTTCGATCTGGCGTGCGGTACCGGTGAAGACCTTGTCACCGTCCTGAACCGTCACTTCCGCGTTGGTCACGACGTTGAAGTACCAACTCGGGTGTTTGGGATCGCCACCCTTGGAGGCGACCATCGCATAGCGACCGTTCTCCTCGACACGCATGAGAGGCACGTAACGCTTCTTGCCAGATTGGGCGCCGGTCGTCGTGAAGAGGACGACGGGTCGATCGAGGACCTCGACGCCGTCGGTGGTGCCCTGCGCCAAGATGCGCTCGGTCTGGTCGCGGACCCATTCAGTGGGGCTCAGTTCGGCTTGTTCGCTCACGCCAACTGCAAACACCGCAAGCGCCCGAACAATTCCTCGGCGCCCGCGCGACCGGTACTCAGAGTCGGGCAGCGAGGGTGGCCGTGCCAGGCCCGTCGAGTTCCGGCAGGGCGGCACGGCGGCCGCCCATGATCATCAGCAGTGCCTCGCCGGCGCCCCGGACCTCCGGCCCCTTGCCGTAGGACCAGTCGAGATCGGTGGCGACCAGCCGAACTCCGCGGGCCCGCCAGGCGCCGCGAATGGTCGGTGCGTACCGCACGAAATCCAGCGCGACGCGAAGGCGCGCGGCGGGGATCTCCCGCGGCAGACCCAGCGGACGCCGAATGTCCTGTTGATGAATCATGTTGTCGGTCAACGCGACCCTGCCACCGAACCCCGCACCAAGGCCGTGCGGCTCGGCATTGTCACGCAGCAAGCCGATGATGCGGTCGGTCGAACTTCCCGCGAGATCGGCCACCGCGATGGCATTGATGCGGTCCGTCTGCAGTCGGCCCTTCAGGAAGCGAGCCGCGAGGTCGCGCGTCGAGCATCCCTCGAAGCTCACGCAATGAGCGGCGACGTCGCGGACGGTCCAGCCCGCGCACAACGACGCGCTCTCCCACTGCCCGGAGGTCAGACCGGCGAGAAAGTCGGCGAAGTCCAGCCGCTCCTGGCGCGCCAAGTCCTCGTGCGTCACCGAACCTCCTCAATCCTGCACCGTCACGCACACTCCGACGGCTCCGCCGCCGACGTGTACCGAGAGCACCGGGCCCATGTCGGTGATCGACATCGAGCCGACCTGCGGCAGTCGCGCGGTGAGGGCGGCGCCGATCTCATCGGCCCCGTCGTGGTTGTCGACGTGGTGCACGGCGATCGTCGCGGGCCGGTCGCCCACCACGTCGGTCACTGCGTCGATCAACGCCGCGTGCGCCTTGGAGACGGTCCGAATTCGCTGAGAGAGCACCAGGCGGCCGTCGACGTCAACGTGCAGCAGCGGCTTCAGGGAGAGTGCCGTGCCCAACCACGACGCGGCAGTGCCGATCCGGCCACTGCGCCGCAGGTTGTCGAGCCGGTGCACGACGATGAAGGCCCGGCCACGCGGCACGGCGGACCTGGCCGCAGCCTCGACGGTGTCCAGGTCCTCGCCCGAGGCCGCCGAGCGGGCCGCCGCCATGGCCACGAACCCGACCCCAGCTGCCGCCGACCGGGCATTCACCACGCG
>NZ_JBOGDD010000577.1:0-6283 GCF_050701675.1 Mycobacterium sp.
CGGTCAGCCAGGGCGGTTCGCCCGACGACATCGCGCCAGGGGTCACGTTCTTCCAGAAGCTCAAGGAGGCAGGCAATTTCCTGCCGGTCGACCCGACGCCGGCCACCATCGAGTCGGGCCAGACGCCGGTGGTCGTCGACTGGGACTACCTGAACGTCGCCGAAACCAAGAAGCTGCCGTCGTGGAAGGTCTTCATCCCGCCGAACGCGGCCCTCGCGGGTTACTACTACCAGGCCATCAACAAGGACGCCCCGCACCCCGCCGCCGCCCGCCTGTGGCAGGAATTCCTGTATGGCGACGAGGGTCAGAACCTGTTCCTGCAAGGCAGCGCACGGCCGGTGCGGGCCGACAGCATGGTGGTCGACGGCACCATCGACCTGGCCGCCTACCGGCTGTTGCCGCCCGTCGACGGTGCGGCCACCTACGTCACCGAGCAGCAGAACGACGCGGCCAAGAAGTACCTGGAGGCCAACTGGGCGAAGGCAGTCGGCTGATCCCGTTGCCGGTCCTCATCCGAAGGCTCCGCGAATCCCTGCCGCTGCTGCCGTTCTTCGCGGTCGTCGCGATCTTCCTCATCGTGCCGACCATCACGGTCGTCGTCAGCGCACTGGTCGAGGACGGCCGGTTCTCGCTGGCGCGCCTCGGTGCGCTGTTCTCCGAGACGGCGCTGACCGCGCTCGGCAGGAGTGTGCTGCTGTCGGGTAGCACCGCGTTCCTCGGCGCCGCGTTCGGCGCGGTGCTGGCCTGGCTGATCGTGACGAGGCCGCCAACGTCGTTGATCCGTCGCTCGGTGTTGTCGCTGTGCAGCGTCCTGGCCCAGTTCGGTGGCGTCGCATTGGCTTTCGCGTTCCTGGCGACGATAGGCCTCAACGGTGTGCTGACATTGTGGGCCCAAGATCATCTCGGCTGGAACCTGGCAGGCTCGGGTTGGCTGTACGGGCTGCCTGGGCTGATCCTGGTGTACACGTACTTTCAGATTCCGCTGATGGTGATCGTCTTCCTGCCCGCGCTCGAGGGCCTGCGGGAGCAATGGCGCGAGGCCGCGGTCAGCCTCGGCGCGTCGACGTGGCAGTACTGGCGTCAAGTCGCCGTCCCGCTGCTGACGCCCGCCTTCCTCGGCTCGGCACTTCTGTTGTTCGCCAACGCGTTTGCGGCCTACGCCACCGCTGCGGCCCTGGTCAGCCAAGGCAGCCCGATCGTGCCGCTGATGATCCGCGCCGCCCTGACCAGCGAGGTGGTGCTGGGGCAGGCCGGCTTCGCGTACGCCCTGGCGCTCGAGATGATCGTCGTCGTGGCGTTGGTGATGGCCGCGTACAGCGTGCTCATCCGTCGGACGGCGAGGTGGCTGCGATGAAGCTGCGCGCGATCAAGGGAGCGCTCTGGGTGGTGTTCGGCCTCTTCTTCCTGTTCCCGCTGTACGCGATGGCGGACTTCTCCACCCGCAATCTGCTCAAGGGTGGCCGGACGTTGCAGGCGTGGACGAACCTCGTCACCGACGACGCGCTCTACCAGTCGATCGTGACCTCGCTGCTGCTCGCGGCGCTGACCGTCGTGGCGATGCTGATCCTGTTGGTGCCCACGATGATCTGGGTGCGACTGCGTACCCCATGGGCCAAGGGTGCGGTCGAGTTCCTGTGCCTGCTGCCGCTCACCATTCCCGCCCTGGTGGTCGTGGTCGGGCTCAAGAACGTCTACCTGTGGGTGACCTATCTGCTTGGGGAATCCGCTCTGACGTTGACGTTCGTCTACGTCGTGCTGGTATTGCCGTTCGCCTACCGGTCGATCGACGCGGCGCTGTCCGCAATCGACCTCGGGACCCTCTCGGAGGCGGCGCGCTCGCTCGGCGCCGGGTGGCCGACGACGATCGTGCGCGTCGTGGTGCCCAACATCGCCTCGGGCATCCTGTCGGCAGCCTTCATCTCCGTTGCCGTCGTGCTCGGTGAGTACACCGTCGCCTCGCTGTCCGGGTTTCAGACGCTTCCGGTTCAGATCGTCGCACTCGGCAAGACCGACGGGCCGACGTCGGTAGCCGCGTCGCTGGCCACGTTACTGTTCGGATTCGTTCTGCTGCTTGCCCTTTCACTATTGACCCGACGGAGGCGTCACGCATGAGCGGTGTCGCGGTAGAGCTGACCGATCTCACCAGGACCTACGGCACGGTCAAGGCGCTGGACGGCTTGAGCCTGCGCATCGAGCCCGGTGAGTTCATCGCGCTGCTCGGCCCGTCCGGGTGTGGCAAGACCACCGCATTGCGGATCCTGGCCGGTCTCGACCAGGCGACGTCGGGCAGCGTGACCGTCGATGGGCGTGATCTCACCACCGTGCCGGCCAACAAGCGCGACATGGGGATGGTGTTCCAGGCCTACAGCCTGTTTCCCCACTTGACGTCGCTGGAGAACGTCGAATTCGGCCTGAAGATGCGCGGCCGGGGCAAGGGTGACCGAGCAGGCCGGGCGGCGGAGATGCTCGACCTGGTCGGGCTTTCCGAGCATGCCCACAAGTACGCCTCCGAGCTGTCGGGTGGCCAGCAGCAGCGGGTGGCCCTGGCCCGCGCGCTGGCGATCCAGCCACGGGTCCTGCTGCTCGACGAACCGCTGTCCGCACTCGACGCGAAGGTGCGCACACAGCTGCGCGACGAGATCCGCCGCGTGCAACTCGAAGTCGGGACGACGACGCTGTTCGTCACCCACGACCAGGAGGAGGCCCTTGCGGTCGCCGACCGGGTCGGGGTGATGAGCAAGGGCCGTCTGGAGCAGCTCGCCGCGCCCGCCGACGTGTACGCGAACCCGGCCACGCCGTTCGTTGCCGAGTTCGTCGGCCTGAACAACCAAGTGCCTGCGTCGGTTTCGTCAGGCAACGCACGCGTCCTCGGTTCGGAACTACCGACACTCAGCGGTTCCATCGCATCGGGGGCGGGCACGGCGATGGTGCGCCCGGAGTCGGTGACCGTCACCGCCGACGACGCGGGCGGCGCCACGATCAAGTCGGTGGCGTTCCTCGGTCCGATCTCGCGGGTGTACGCCGAGCTGTCGGACGGCGCCGTCGTCAGCGCGCAGTTGAGCAGTGCACAGGCGAGGGACTTCACGCCGGGGCAGCGGGTGACCGTGGGGGTGCTGCCCACCTCGGTGTTGGTGGTGCCCGCCGCCAGCTGACCAGCACGTCGCGGGATGAGCGGCGCCGGTCAGCCGGACGCGGTGATCATCGGCAGGAGATATTGGCGCACGTAGGCCCTGGTGTCATCCATGGTGGCGAGTTTGATCCCGGTGTGGGGGGTGACGATGAACGACAGGGTGAGTCGGGTATGTAGCTCCGCGACGGTGCGCAGATGGCGCTCCTGGGCGGGCGTGGTGGCGTTCGTTCCGTAGAGGTCGGTGCGCAGTTGCGCAGCGGAGTACTCCGTGGCGAAGTCGACGATCGCGCCGGCGTCGACGGTGAGGCTGGGCAGGATCGTCTCGGGCTCGGTGCGCAGCAATTTCTTGAGAAGTGCGTGTTCACGCAGGAACGTCACCGCGAATACGGTGCCGTAGACCAGCCGGTCTTCGAGGGTGTCGGCGTGTGAGCGGGCCTTCTCATTGCCGCGGAGGTAGCGCCGCGCTTCGGCGATGACGAGGGCATCGATGAGGGCTTCCTTGGTGGGGAAGCGCCGGTAGAGGGTGGCCCGCCCGACGCCACTGCGTCGGGCAACGTCTTCCATGGTGGTGCGCCGTATTCCGACGAGTTCGGCCTGCTCGAGCGTTGCGCCCAGGATGCGGGCGCTGATCGCGTCTGGTTGGCGCACCAGGGCCAGCACCGCAGGGTCGGGCTCGGCGAGCCGCCGCACGAAGTCCGCCGTTCGGGTCGATGACACCAAATCCCTCCTTGCGTGCGCGGGCCGGTCGTCGTAGCGTGGCAACAGAGTCTGAGACAATGATAGCAATTTTGTCTCGCTCGTCTCATGGTAGTGGGTATCCGTCCGCGCGGGGGGTGTTGTGGATATCGGGTTACGGGCACGGTGGATGGCGCTGCATGGAGTTCCACGGGCGTTCATGGCGGTACGGGCCCGCCGCGGCGACCCGCTGGCGCGGTTGATCGCCAATCACGGACACGCCAACGACCCGTACCCGCTGATGGGCGAGATCAGAGCGCGGGGACCGCTGGTGCGCACCCCGTTCGTATGGGCCAGTGCCAGTCACGATGTGTGTCGAGAGATATTGCGCGACAAGAGGTTCGGTGTCACCGCGCCAGCGGACATGGAATGGCCGGGCCCGGTGCGAACACTGCTGTTGCGAACCGACCCCAAGGTGGCCAACCCGGTGGAACCGCCCGCCATGGTCATCGTGAATCCCCCCGACCACACCCGCTATCGACAGCTGGTGGCGCAGAGTTTCACGCCGCGCGCAATCGACACGCTCGGCGCCCGCGTCGCCGAGGTGACCACGGAGCTGATCGACCGGCTCGCCTCCAGACCGCATCCCGATCTGATCGCCGACTTCGCAACGCGGCTGCCGGTCGCGATGATCGCCGAGATCCTGGGGCTGCCCGCCGACACCCACGACCGACTGCTGGAGTGGGGACATCGTGGCGCGCCGCTGCTGGACATCGGCATCCCCTGGACGACCTTCCGGCAGGCCATCGACGGACTACGAGACTTGGACGGCTTCCTCGGCGAGCACTTTCAGGATCTGCGTGGAGGCAATGCCGACGACAACCCGTTCAGCAAGCTGTCCGCGGACGGCAGCCTCACCGACCACGAACTCAGCGCCAACGCCGCGCTACTCATCGGGGCGGGCTTCGAGACCACGGTGAACCTCATCGGCAACGGCATCGTCCAGCTGCTGGCTCACCCCGAGCAGCTGGCACGCCTGCGCGAGGATCCCGACCTCTGGCCCGCCGCCGTCGAGGAGATCCTGCGGTTCGAAAGCCCGGTCCAGATGACCGCCCGCACCCCACATCGCGACGTCGAGATCGCCGGGCAGCACCTTCGCGCCGGCGAGATGGTCGCGCTACTGCTCGGCGGCGCCAATCGCGACCCGAACGTGTTCACCGACCCCGACGACTTCGACGTCACCAGGGCCAATGCGCGCGACCATCTGGCGTTCGCCTCCGGTGTGCATGCCTGTCTGGGCGCTGCCCTCGCCCGAATCGAAGGCGCCACCGCGCTGCGCGCACTCTTCGAGGCATATCCGGATCTGCGTCTGACCGAACCCCCGCAACGGCGCGGGCTGGTCAACCTCTACGGCTACCCGCGACTGCCGGTGCAACTGCACAGCCGCAGCGTCGCGGTCACCGATCGCCTCAACTGACACCCCGGACACGCATGTCGAACACCATCGCCAATCGGATCGCCGTTGTGGCAGAGCGGATCTCGTCGCTGCTGGGCCTGCGCACGATGCGCTACATCGCACACTTCAACAAGCGAGTCACCAATCCGATCCAGCGGCTGTGGGCCCCTCGTCTGGACCACATGGCCGTCATCGAGCACCGCGGCCGAAGAACCGGCAAGGACTATCGGACTCCGGTCATGGCGTTCGTAGAAGGTGGCGAGTTCGTGGTGGTCCTGAACTACGGCACCGAATCGGACTGGATCCGTAACGTCCTGGCCGCCGGCTCGGCGGGGATCCTTCACCGGGGCCGGCGCTACGCGCTGACCAATCCTCGCGTCGTCCCCGTCGGTTCCCCTGGCCTACCCGCGGCGCCCGGAACCATTCGCCCAACGACTCGCAGCGCCCTTCACGCCACCCTGATCCCCAGCTGAACCCGACGCGGCTCAGACGTCCTTGACGGGATCGATGCCCAGATCGCGGTAGGTGATGAGTGCGGCGAACGGCACGTTGCGGCGTGCGAACCTTCCGGCGGCGACGTCACCCCGGTCGACCATCGGGATGACGCCGCTGACGACGGCTCCCGCCGCGACCGCGCGGTCGAAGGCGATCTCGGTGGAACCGCCGGTGCTGATCACGTCGTCGACAAGCAGGACGCGCGTGCCCTGCTCGAGGCGAGTGCCCTCGATCCACTGTTCGCGGCCGCGCTGTTTCTGTTCCTTGCGGACCGAGAACCAGGCCTTGCCCGTGACCATGGCGATACCGTGCGCGAGCGGGTCGGCGCCCATGGTGAGGCCGCCGACGGCGTCGAACTCGATACCGGTCTGGGCGGCGAGGTCCGCGACGGCCCGGCTGACGATGGTGAGGCGCTCACCGGTGTCGATGGCGTACTTGCCGTCGATGTAGTCGTGACTGAGCTGACCGCTGACCAGCCTGAAGGGTTCCTCGCGGCGCTCGTAGCCGCGGGTGCGGATCAGCTCGAA
>NZ_JBOGDD010000578.1:0-2896 GCF_050701675.1 Mycobacterium sp.
CTTCAGGTCGATCACGTGTGTGCCGACGACCCCGACGAGCACTGCGTCGAGCCCCACGGCCAGGCCTACCGGGACGTTTGACCTGAGTGACTGGCAGTCGGTCCCACTCTCGAATCTCTTCCCATGGGCGGCATGGTCACTCCGAGAGGTGCCGCTTCCGCGGCCCGGTTCGCCGGCGGTCCCGAAATCACCACGGCCGCCCTCAGGTCCGCAGTTTGATCCCGTACTGACTGATCTTGCGGTACAGGGTGGCTCGGCTCATCCCGAGTTCGCGGGCGGCTTCGACCATCGTCGGGCCGCCTGCGCCGGACAGCACCCGGATGATCTCGCCGCGCTCGAACGCCTCGATGCGGGACAGGTGCCGGGACGGGCCAGCGAGCACCTCCGGCGGGAGGCTTCCCACGTCGATGACGTCGGTGCGGTGGGCGGCGTGGGCGACCACACGAGCGAGTTGATCGACGTTGCCGGGCCATCCGTAGCTCTGCAGCGCGCGGGACGCGGCTGGGCTGACGACGACGTCGCGTCCCCGCGCCCGTTTCGCGATGTGCGCCGCGAGTGGCAGCACGTCATCCGGCCGGTCGCGCAGGGACGGCACCTCCACGATCGTGTCGATCAGACCGGCGAGCGCCGTCGGAATGTCCTCGAAGCGTTCGGCCGTCACGGCGAACGGCACCATGGCCTCGCGACGGGAACGCACCACCAGGTCCCTGAGTTGATCGGCCACCCAGCTCGGCAGCGTGTCGACGTCGCGCACCACGACGGCGGTGTGCTCCTTGCCCAGTTCCGGCGCCCACAGACCCAGCCAGGTCTGGATGTCCGAGGTGCCAGGGGCGCTGGCCGACAGGATGCGGTCGCGCGGATAGGTGTGGCGCGCCGCCTGTGCGAGCAGCGTCGAGCGGCCGACCCCCGGCTCCCCGATCGCGGCCACGATGCTGCCCGCGGACATCGCGCGCTCGGCGAGGCCGACCGCGGAGTTCCACACCTCCGAAAGCTGATGCAGGGTCCCAGAACCCGGTTCGAGACGCGGAACCTCGACGCGGAAGACCTGCCCACGCGGGGTCTGGCGCGGGCGACGCCCGCTGGATCTCGCCAGCATCAGGGCCGCGGTGTTGCTCGCCGCCGAGCGGGCCAGCGCCAGCAGCAGGTCGCTGGACGACTGAGACCAGGTGGTGAGGTTGACGCAACCCTCGAGCCGGCCGGTCGCGGCATCGAGTACCGGAACCGCCGCGCAGGTGAACGTGCAGAGGCTCATCGCATAGTGCTGATCGGCGCGCACCAGCGTCGGTGCCCGATCCGCCAGGGCCAGGCCAAGTCCGTTGGTGCCCACGTCGCGCTCGGCGTACGCGAAACCCGGCGCCAGATGGACGTCGTCGAGTGCGCGCAGGAGGCTGTGATCGCCGCTCATCCGGCTGAGCACCACCCCGTCGGAGTCGGTCAGCATCATGCTGACCGGCTCGTTCGCCAGCGTGCGATGCAGGTCTAGGAGGACTTCGTTGCCACACTCGACGAACAGCGACCCCAGATTGTCGGTGCCGGTGAAGACGGGTTCAACCTCGTCGGGCGGAACCCCGTACTCCTCGCTGCGCTGCCAGGACGCAAGCAATCGACCGGGCACCGCGGGCGCCTCGGGATTCTGCAGCTGCGCAAGCCGCACGCGCTCCGGTAGGTCGTCGGACACCCGTCTCCCTCGTTGTGTGATCCACGTTACAAGCAGCGTGACAGCAGCCGTCCGGCCCGACTAGTCCAAGGCGTCTCAGATTGAGACGTTGACGGCCTCCCCGGTGCCCGCGGCCGACCATAGGCTCCGATCAGTTGATGTGACAGCCCTCACATCAGAGTGACCCAGCCCAGCAGACCAGTCAGGGAGAACCGCATGTACCGCAAGGACGGCACCAGCTACTTCATCGTCGACGCTCACGTCGCGCTGTGGGACGCGCGGCCGGAGAACCAGCGCAACATCCACGGCAAGCAGTTCATCGACTGCTTCTACGACTACCACCGGAACCTGTCCCCGGAATCCGAGGTCTGGAGCTACGAGGACTACCTCTACCAGGGCAGTGACCGTCTGATGAAGGACCTGTTCACCGACGGCCACGTGGACCACGCGATCTTCCAGCCCGCCCACCTCGGCGAGTTCTACTACAAGGGTTTCGGGCAGACCGACGAGGCGTCCGAGCTCGCCAAGGCCAATCCCGACAAGCTGACCTACAACCACCACTTCGACCCGCGCAACGGCGAGGCCGGACTGGACCAGCTGCGCGACGACGCCAGGCGGTTCGGCTTGAAGGGCGTGAAGCTCTACACCGCCGAATGGCACGGCGACTCCCGCGGCTGGCGGCTCGACGACCCGTGGGCCTACCGGTACTTCGAGGCGTGCCGCGAGCTCGGCATCCGCAACATCCACGTCCACAAGGGCCCCACCATCCGGCCGCTGGACCGCGACGCGTTCGACGTGGCCGACGTCGACCACGTGGCCTCGGACTTCACCGACCTGAACTTCATCGTCGAGCACTGCGGCCTCCCGCGGCTGGAGGACTTCTGCTGGATCGCCACCCAGGAGCCCAACGTGCACGCGGGCCTCGCGGTCGCGATGCCGTTCATCCACACCCGTCCGAAGTACTTCGGGCAGATCATGGGCGAGCTCCTCTACTGGATCGGCGAGGACCGCATCCAGTTCTCGTCGGACTACGCGATCTGGACACCGCGCTGGCTCGTCGAGGCGTTCGTCGACTTCCAGATCCCGGCGGAGCTCAACGAGTACGCACCGATCACCACCGACCAGAAGAAGAAGATCCTCGGGCTCAACGCGGCCAAGATGTACGACATCCCGGTGCCCGCCGAGTTACGACTCGCCGACGCCGACGCGCCCGCCGTCGGGCCGCGCGGCGCCGACGAC
>NZ_JBOGDD010000579.1:0-6705 GCF_050701675.1 Mycobacterium sp.
GCGTTGCCGCGGAACGGAGCGCCGTTGCCGCGTCCCGAGCCGCCACGGCTCGAGCCGCCGCCTCCGGTGCGGACGGGCGTCGCCGCGCGGGGCGGCAGCTCCCGGTGGGGAGCGATCTCGCCGACGAGCTCGAGCACGCTCGCCGAGTCGGCCCGGACCTGCTGCGGCTGAGCCGAGATGCCAGCCTTGCGCAGGAGTTGCTGGGTATCCCTGCGCTGTTCGGGCAACACGACGGTGACCACGTCACCGGCACTGCCCGCGCGCGCCGTACGGCCGGAGCGGTGCAGGTAGGCCTTGTGTTCGACGGGCGGGTCCACGTGCACGACCAGTTCGACGTCGTCGACGTGGACGCCGCGCGCGGCGATGTCCGTCGCGACGAGGACCCGCGCGTCGCCCGAGCTGAACAGGGCGAGGTTGCGGTCACGCGCCGGCTGCGACAGGTTGCCGTGCAGGTCCACCGAGGGAACCCCGGCATCGGTGAGCTGCTTGGCGAGCTTGCGGGCCTGGTGCTTGGTGCGCATGAAGAGGATGCGGCGACCGGTGCCCGACGCGAGCCGGTGCACCAGTTGCGTCTTCTCCTGGGCGCCTGAGACGTGGAACACATGGTGCGTCATGGCAACCGGCGGTGCGTCGACCTCGTCGACCGAGTGGGTGACGGGGTTGTGCAGGAAGCGGTTGACGAGCTTGTCGACACCGTTGTCCAGCGTCGCGGAGAACAGCAGCCGCTGCCCGCCGGACGGGGTGGCCGCGAGGATGCGCGTCACACCGGGCAGGAAGCCCAGGTCGGCCATGTGATCGGCCTCATCGAGCACGGTGATCTGCACCGCGTCGAGAGCGATGTGACGTTGCTTCATCAGGTCTTCGAGGCGGCCCGGGCAGGCGACGACGATGTCGACACCCGCTCGCAGCGCGGACACCTGCCGACTCTGTGACACGCCACCGAAGATCGTGGTGACGTTCATGCCGAGTGCCGCGGCGAGCGGCTCGATGACCGCGGTGATCTGGGTGGCCAGCTCACGTGTGGGAGCCAGCACCAGGCCGGTCGGTTTTGACGGCCGCCGGTTTCCTCCGGCGAGCCGGGCCACCAACGGGATCGTGAACGCCAGTGTCTTTCCGCTGCCGGTCTTTCCGCGGCCGAGAACGTCGCGGCCGCCGAGAGTGTCTGGCAGCGTGCTGGTCTGGATGGGGAACGGTGAGGTGATGCCGCCGTCGGTGAGGATGCGACTGAGTCGCTCGGGCACGCCGAGGGATTCGAAGGTGGGTTCTGTATTTTCCAGAGTCATGTATCTATGCCTTTCAGGCATGGGTGCGGCCGCGTCTGCGCGTGAATGAGGTCAAGCGATTACGGGCTCGATGGGCGAGATTGCCGGTGGGCAATATCGATCGCCGCGAGAAGAGCTGTGCAATGCACTGATCACCTGAATGCGGTGAGCCACGTCACTGTGGCCGGAGGCATCGGGATGATCGAGCGTTCCACGACGTGCTGACGGCGCAGAGCGACACCAACATTGATTCCGAGTCTACCGCACGCGGGCTCAAATCCCGGCGCAGCGCCTAGAAAGTGACGAAGTCGCGCAAACCCGCGGCCAGCGCGGCGGGCACCCGAGCCTTGATGCGCGTGCCGGTTTCGGTGTGCTCCGTGGCGTCGACGCGGCCGTCGGAGTGCATGCGCGCGATCAGATCGCCACGGTCGTAGGGGATGGTGACGTCCACGGTGGTGTCGGTCGGCACCACCATTTCACTCATCCGGCTGCGCAGGCGGTCCAGGCCGTCGCCGGTATGGGCGGAGACGAACACGGCGTCGGGCAGCGCCCGACGCAACTGGGCAAGGCCGAATCCGCTTGCCGCGTCGGTCTTGTTGACTACCAACAATTCCGGGGGCGGAGCGATTCCGTACTCCTGTACCACTTCGTTGACGACCTGGCGCACCGCGTTGACCTGCGCCAGCGGATTGGCATCCGACCCGTCGATCACGTGGACCAGCAGTTCGGCGTCGATGACTTCCTCCAGCGTGGACCGGAACGCCTCGACGAGCTGAGTCGGGAGATGGCGTACGAACCCGACGGTGTCGGTGAGCACGAACGGTCTGCCGTCCTCGAATTGACCTCGGCGCGTGGTGGGTTCGAGGGTGGCGAATAACGCGTTCTCGACAAGCACCCCGGCGCCGGTGAGCGCGTTGAGCAGGCTGGACTTGCCCGCATTGGTGTAACCGACGATCGCGATCGACGCGACGTCGCTCTGCAGCCTGCGCCCGCGCTGAGTGTCGCGGATCTTCTTCATGTCCTTGATTTCTTTGCGCAGCTTGGACATTCGCTCGCGGATCCGGCGACGATCGGTCTCGATCTTGGTCTCGCCGGGACCGCGCGTACCCACTCCGCCGCCGCTGCCGCCCGCGCCGCCACCCTGGCGCGACATCGACTCACCCCAGCCGCGCAGCCTGGGTAGCATGTACTCCATCTGCGCGAAGGCCACCTGCGCCTTGCCCTCCGCGGAGGTGGCGTGCTGGGCGAAGATGTCGAGGATCAACGCAGTGCGATCGATGACCTTCACCTTGACGATCTTCTCGAGCGAGTTCAGCTGGGCGGGGCTCAGTTCGCCGTCGCAGATGACGGTGTCGGCTCCAGTGGCGATGACGATGTCGCGCAGTTCGCGGGCCTTGCCCGAGCCGATGTAGGTCGACGCGTCGGGTTTGTCGCGCCGCTGGATCATCCCCTCGAGCACCTCGGATCCGGCGGTCTCGGCGAGCGCAGCGAGTTCGGCGAGGCTGCCGTCGGCGTCCGACGCGCTGCCGTCGGTCCAGACGCCGATCAGCACGACCCGTTCCAGACGCAGCTGCCGGTATTCGACCTCGGTGACGTCGGCGAGTTCGGTGGACAGACCTGCCACTCGGCGTAGTGCAGAGCGGTCTTCGAGGTCGAGTTCGCCCGTACTGGGCATCCTGGGATGAGTCATGTGTCTATTGATGTTGCCCTTTCGAGGTGGCGTTGCGCATCTGATTTACCGGTCGTGGGAATGCCACCAATCATCCGACAGCTCGCCGTGAGCCACCAGCACCGACGGTCCCCGCAGATAGCTGGTGGTATCGGTGATCGTCACGGTCACCTCGCCGCCGGGTATCCGAACCCGTAGCGTGCCCGTCTCGAGGCCCTGGTGGCCGAGTGCGGCCACCGCGGCTGCGACGGTTCCCGTTCCACACGAACGGGTTTCGCCGACACCGCGCTCGTGCACCCGCATCGTGACACCGCCGTCGACCGGAGCCGTGAGGACTTCCACGTTGACGCCACCGGGGAACTGCGCCGCGTCGAACCAGACCGGCGCCGCGACGTCGAGGGCGGTCAACTCCTCAATGGTCATCGCGGCGTCCACGCATGCGAGGTGTGGATTTCCGACGTCGACGGCCAGTCCACCGAACCGGCGCCCGCCCACGACGGCCGCGCCGGTACCGAACTGGTTGGCCTTGCCCATGTCGACGGTGACGTCGGCCGACAGCGCATCGACGTCGTGCAGCACCACGGGACGCGGCCCGGCCAGCGAGCCGACGACGAACTCGTCACGTTGCTCGAGTCCGGTGGTCCGCAGATAGTGGGCGAACACGCGTACGCCGTTGCCGCACATCTGGGCGATGGAGCCGTCGGCGTTGCGGTAGTCCATGTACCAGTCGGCGGGGTCGACGCCCTCCGGGATCCTGTCCAGGACCCCGCTGGCCAGCGCGGCTTCGGCGGTGGTGACTCGCAGTACGCCGTCGGCACCGAGACCGCGGCGTCGGTCGCACAGCGCCGACACCGCTGCGGGAGTCAGCGCCAGGCGGGCCTCGACGTCGGGCAGCAGCACGAAGTCGTTCTCCGTACCGTGCCCCTTGGCGAACATCACCTGTTCAGGATACGTGCGACTCCCCCGGTTCCGGATCTGCGGCTCGTCGGGCCTCCCACACCCGCAGCGTCTCGCCGAGGTTGTCCGTCGCTGCGCCGTCGAGCCAGTGGATGCGGTGGTCACGGCGGAACCACGACCGCTGCCTGCGCACGTAGCGTCTGGTGCCGATGAACGTGCGCTCACGGGCCTCTGCGATGGCGTCGGCACCGCCCCCGTCACTCAGGGCGGCGAGAACCTGCGCGTAGCCAAGCGCCCGGGACGCCGTCACGCCCTCGCGTAGGCCGCGGCTCGTCAGCGTGACCACCTCGTCGACCAGTCCGTCGTCGAACATCGTGTCCGTCCTGAGCCGCAGTCGTTCGTCGAGAATCGCCGTTTCCCAATCCAATCCGACGATCACGGTGCCCCAGCGAGGTTCGCCGATCGTCGGTGCGCTTGCCGCGAACGGCTGCCCCGTCAGCTCCCCCACCTCGAGCGCGCGCACGATGCGGCGGCCGTCCGTGGGCAGAATCGACGCCGCGGCATCGGGGTCGAGGCTGGCCAGTTCCGAGTGCAGTGCCGCGACGCCGTGCTCGGCGAGTCTGGCCTCCCACCGGGCTCGGACGCGCGGGTCGGTGGCCGGGAAGGCCCATTCGTCCAGAAGCGACTGGACATAGAGCATCGAACCGCCGACGATCACCGGCACCGCCCCACGGGCGATGACGTCGGCGACGTCGGCGGCGGCCGCTCCCTGGTAGCGGCCGACCGTCGCCGTCTGAGTCACGTCGAGGACGTCGAGCTGATGATGCGGGATGCCGCGTCTCTCGGCGACGGGCAGTTTGGCGGTGCCGATGTCCATCCCGCGGTAGAGCTGCATCGCGTCGGCGTTGACGATCTCGCCGCCGAGCCGCACCGCGACGTCGAGCGCCAGAGCGCTCTTGCCGGTCCCCGTTGGCCCGACGATGGCGACGGGCCGCAGCCGGGCCGATTCCCCCACCGTCATGGCGTCCAGAGACCGACGAAGTACCCCACGCCGTAGGGAGCACCGCGGTAGAACTCGCGCGCCGACGACGGCGACGGGCCGGTCAGCCCGGCCAGCACCTGGTAGGCCACCCGGCCGCCGATGCCCGCGGACAGCCGGGTCAGCGCGGTCGCGTCGCCACTCGCCAGTGCGTCGTCGAGCGCCGCCTGGACCGGTGGCGAGTCGGGGTCGTAGCCGCCGGGCGCGGACGCGTTCAGCGTGTTCGCACCGTCGGCGACCACCAGCACCCCGACGGGTTCGGCGATGGGGTCGATCTCGGCGCGCAGGGCCTTGCCGCGCGCCAGAGCGGCCTCGACATCGTGGTCGGCGTCGTACACCCACACCTCGCCGCGCGCCCGAGGAGCGGCCTCGGCACGCACCCAACCGGCGATCAGCGCGCACAGCGGCAACGGCTTGGGTTCGCCGGCAGCGTTCGGCGAGAGGGCGACCCGGACGTCTGCCCCGTAGCCGCCGAAGGTCCCGACAGCGCCGGGGCCGATGACGTTGTCGGCGGCACCGACGCCGATGACGAACCAGCGTTCCGGCAGCTCTCGGACGGCGTCCAGCGCCGCTGACGACAGGTCCCGCAGCTCCGGGGCGGCCCCCGTGGCGAGTTCGGGCACCATCACGGGCGCCGACGGAATCAAGGCGATGGCGGTCAGCACGCCTTCACGCTAGTCAGCGCCCCGGCGGGCATGTTCACGTGCGTCCGCGGTCGACCGTGGAGAACTCCTAGTGCCAACGCGTGGGCGCGCCGACGGGTGACCTGTTTCAATAGCCATGCAATAACCAACGAAGAGCTACCGCTATCAGGCGCCGCGTTGCGCGGCAGGAGCGTGGTCACCCACGCGGAGGGCACGAGGTTCAAGGACATGACGACCAGTGAGTCAGGCGGAGCACCCAGGCCCGCACCCCGCCCGGGCCCGCCCCGCCCCGCTCCGAGGCCGGGCGCCACCGCACCGGCGGTCGTCGTACCCGCTTCGGCCGACCCGCACCAGTTCGGTCGGATCGACGATGACGGCACGGTGTGGCTGGTCACCGCCGCGGGCGAGCGCGTCATCGGCTCCTGGCAGGCCGGCGAGCCCGAAGCCGCGTATGCGCACTTCGGGCGGCGCTACGACGACCTCAACACCGAGGTCGCCCTGATGGAGCGCAGGCTGGCATCGGGAACCGGAGACGCCCGCAAGATCAAGTCCGCGGCCGCCGCGCTGGCCGAGAGTCTGCCGACCGCCTCGGTCCTCGGCGACGTCGACGCCCTGGCACTCAGGCTCGGCGCCATCGTGGAGCAGGCCGACGCCAGCGCAGCCGAGGAACGCCAGAAGCGCGAGCAGCACCGCGCCGCGCAGACCACGCGCAAGGAGGCACTGGCCGTCGAGGCCGAGGACATCGCCGCTAACGCCACCCAGTGGAAGTCCGCGGGCGACCGGCTGCGCGAGATCCTCGATGAGTGGCGCACCGTCACGGGGTTGGACCGCAAGACGGACGACGCGCTGTGGAAGCGCTATTCCGCTGCCCGTGAGACGTTCAACCGTCGTCGCGGCTCGCACTTCGCCGAGCTGGACCGCGAGCGAGTGGGCACCCGCCAGGCCAAGGAGGCGCTGTGCGAGCGCGCCGAGCAGCTCGCCGACTCAACCGACTGGGGCGCAACGGCCGCGACGTTCCGCGACATGCTTACCCAGTGGAAGGCCGCGGGCCGCGCCGCCAAGGATGTCGATGACGCTCTGTGGCGTCGTTTCAAGGCCGCCCAGGACAAGTTCTTCAAGGCCCGCAACGCGGTCAACGCCGAGCGTGACGCCGAGTTGGATTCCAACGCCGCTACCAAGGACGCGCTGCTGGTC
>NZ_JBOGDD010000580.1:0-4294 GCF_050701675.1 Mycobacterium sp.
TCGGCGCGCCGCGTGTACGCGCCGAGCAGTCGTTCGTCGTTGCGAAATTCGGAGTACGGCTTGCTCTCCGGTTCGATCGTCAGATCGCAGCCGGTTGCGAGCGCCCCCGCAGCGAAACAGCGTTGGATGCGCGGCTCCAGTTGCTCGAGCTGGCTCAGGGTTTGTGCTCGCACGTACCAGCGGCCCTCGGTGCGTTGCGGTATCGCATTCGGTGCCTCTCCGCCGCGGGTCATCATGCCGTGGACCCGCACGTCGGACGGGAGTTGTTGGCGCAGTAGCCCGATGGCGACTTGCGCGATGGTGAAGGCGTCGGCGGCGTTGATTCCACGGTCGGGGAACGCCGCGGCGTGCGCAGCCTTTCCCTCGAACGCGATGTGGCTGTGCGACACGGCGTAGGGCTCCGCGCGTGCTACGTCGACGGGTCCGGGGTGCACCATCGCCGCGGCGTGCACGCCCGCGAACGCGTCTCGTTCGAGCATCTCGATCTTGCCGCCACCACCCTCTTCGGCAGGGGTCCCGAACACCGACAGCGTGATCCCGAGATCGTCGACGAAGGGGCTGAGAGCCAGAGCGGCGCCGGTCGAGATGGCCGCGATGACATTGTGGCCGCAGGCGTGGCCCAGGCCGGGCAAGGCGTCATATTCGGCACACAGGGCAAGGTGCAGCGGACCGCTCCCCCGGTGGGCCCGAAAGGCCGTGGGCAGTGCGACGTAGTTGGGCTCCACCGTGAACCCGGCGTCGTCGAGATCGCCTGCCACCCTCGCCGCCGAAACATGCTCTTCCCAAGCGATCTCGGGGTTCTGATGCAGATCGTGCGACAACTTCAGGATGCGATCCTGCGCCCGGTCTCCCAGGTCCAGGATCGATCGTTCCAGCGTGGCACTCACAGATCACCCGGCACGCCGTAGGACGGAGCCGCGGTGGGATCCAACCCGCGGATCCGGTAATCCCGTTTCTGGGGTTCCCATACGCTCCAGAGACGTCGGAGTTCGCCTACTGGGTCGTCATGCCAATCGACCCTGAGATCGGTGACCGGCCACGGCACGTCTTCGACGACTTGGAGGCCTGCGCTGTGCACCGGTCCGGCCTCGCCGCCTGCCTCGATGGCCGCGGCCAGGCCGTCGAGCAGTCGCCCCTCCAGGCCTTGGGCCGCAGAGCCGACGAAGCCGTCGAGCAACGACTGGATGACCGCTTCGCCGCGCAGCATGTTCCCAGCTGCCGCAGCACTTTTCGTCTGCACGTGGTAATTGATCCCCAGCGCGTGCTCGCCGGTGTGGACCGCGGTGTTGCCGCGACCATCGACGACGACGAGTTGCCGGTATGCACGGTGGTCTTCGGAAGCCAGTGCTGCGGCGAGCGCTTCCTCGGCATCGAGGTCCGAGGCGAGCGCGTCCAGCGCGATGGCACCCAGCCGCGGGTTGGTCACGTTCTGGCTCGCGACGGCGCCGACGCCGGCGCGCAGGTGAACGCAGCGTGAGGCGACGGCCGGGCTCGAGGAACAGATCACCATGCCGAACGCGCCCGAATCGTCGCGGGCCGTGAGAGAGAACGTCACGCGACACTCCCCGGATCGGCGATCACCGCGGTGGCATCGATCTCGACGAGCCACTCGGGGCGGGCGAGCGCGCTGACCACGAGCCCCGTGGAGACCGGGTGCACCCCCTTCAGCCAGCGGCCCATCACGCGGTACACCGGCTCGCGATAGCGGATGTCGACGAGGTACACCGTCACCTTCACGATGTCCTGCAGCGAGCTACCGGCTTCGGAGAGCAACATGGCGATGTTGGCCATTGCCTTCTCGGCCTGCGCCTCGACGTCCCCGATGCCGACCGATTCCCTGGTGTCGAGGTCCTGACCGATCTGACCGCGTAGGTACACCACGCCCCCGGCGACGACGGCCTGGGCGAGATCGTTGTCGAGGTTCTGCTCGGGATAGGTGTCGCGCGTGTTGAACGGCCGGATCCGGATGTGGTTGCCCATGACGTCTATCGTGGGCCGCTCACCGGGCATCTGTAAAACATTGATAACTGACAAAGCACATATGCAACAGTGATGCGTCGGGTGCCCGAGTCAGTGTGAATCGTCGCCGGCGAATATCTCACGGGCCGCCTCTTCGATGGCTCGGGCCCGTGCCGTGACCCGTACGACGTGCGCACGCGCGATCACGATCGGAAGGCCAGGAACGTCGCCGCGGATCGGCACTGCGACGACCTCACCTCCGTCGTAGGTGCCGTGGTGGGCTGGTTCCTGGTTCAGTATCGAGAATCCATGCCCGCGTGCGACCATCCCGCGCACTGTCTCGTAGCTCGCGGATCGATACTGAATTCGGGGTCTGACCCCAGCATCGATCATCATCGACTCGAAGTAGTCGCGACTGTCCGGCAGATCGAGCAGGACCATGGGTTCTGCGGCGAGGTCCACGAGATCGAGGCTGTCGGAGGTGGCCAGCGGGTGATCTCGGGCCAGCACGACGTACGGCCGGGCGACGTGGAGGACTTCGGTGTCGATGCCCTCACCCAGCCCGAGATCGTAGGTCAGCGCCACCTCGGCGGTGCCGTTGCGCAGCATGGCGCGCACCTCGTGAGCGTGGGTCTCCACGACCTCGACTTCGAGATCGGGATGTTTGGCGCCGAGTTCGGAGATGAGGCGAGGAAGCGCGAAGGGCGCGAGGGTGACGAAGCACGCCACCCGGATCCGGCCGCGTATCTCACCGGCCTGACCGCTGGCCGAATCCAGCACCTCGCCGAGGTGTTCGAGGAGCGCCCGCGTGTCTCGCAGCATCTCCTCACCCGCGGTGGTGAGGACGAGCCCGCGGGCGCGCTGCCGGATGAACAGCTGGGTGCCGATCTGGTGCTCGAGCTGTGAGACTGCCGCCGACACCGCGGACTGCGCGATCCGCAGCTCGTCGGCAGCCTTGGTCATGCTGCCGTACGTCGCCGCCTTCACGAAGTACCTCAGCTGAGTCAGCGTGACATCGGGCCGACGAACCACTCGCTCACTCCTCGTACCGGTCGAGCTACCTCTCGGTAGTAAAGACATCGGTTGCCGCGGTCGTCGACCTGGACGGTGACCGATCGGTGTCGCGCTGCTCGACCCGGAGAGGTTTGGCAGATAGGTATCCTACGGCTCCCAGCACGCCAAGGGCGGCGAGTGTGCCCAGGGTGAAGAGCTCGAATTCTCCGGCGGTGACGCCCCACACCTCCTCGAAGTCGTAGCTCAGGCCGAATAGCCGGTCCAACGTGCCAGGGAACACCGCGACCCAGCTGCCCAGGGCGACCCACGCAAAGCACAGGGCTCCCAGCGCCCGAAATCCGTTGTCGGAGACGGGGACTTTGAACGGGCGCTCGACGTCGGGAAATGCGGTGCGCAGCCGCACTGCAGCGGGGATGGCGATGACGTAGCTCAGGAGGAACGTCGAGATCGAGATGCTGAGCACGACGCCGAACACCGAAGCCGCCGATCCACTGACCTGCATGGCGACGAGCATGAAGATCGTGCCCACCACTCCGGAGAGGATGTTCACCCGCACCGGCGTGCCCAACTGAGGGTGGAATCGGCCGAAGAAGCCACGGAAGAACGCCCCGTCGGCGGCGGCCATCGCCTGCATCCGGTCGCTGATGATCATCCACGCCGAACCCTGTGTCATCAGGACCAGCACGAAGACGATGGCCGTCAGCGTGAGCATCACCGGAGCGGCCGAGCCGTAGACGCCGTAGACGGTCTTCACGGCATCCATCAACCCGCCGATGCCGGTGATGTCGTCAGCGGGTATGACCAGCAGGATGGCGGCGATCGGAAGCAGGTAGGCCGCGGCCGCGATGGAGGCCGATCGCGCGATCGCGATCGGGACGTCGCGACTTGGTTGTTTCATCTCACCGGCCGCACTGTTACCGGACTCGAAGCCCAGGTAGGAGAAGAGCAGCAACGGTGTCACCCCGAGCAATCCCGCGAGGGTCGGCGAGAAGTCGCTCGCCGTCAGACCGGCGAGTCCGTGCTGTGCGGCGTAGATGCCCGCGGTGACGATGAATACCACCAGGAACACGATCTTGAGGATGGCGCCCACGTTGGGGATCCACTTCCCCCGGCGCAGGCTGATGACCGCCGCCAGGACGGTCAGCCAGATGAAGACCAGCTTGAGGGCGTAGTCCGATACCGAACCGGGCTCGACTGGCGTGACGTACCCATTCCAGGTCTCCGCGGCGATGAAGGCGCAGGACCCCCCGACCCAGACGGGCTGCGTGATCCAGGTCAGCAACGCGGCGATGGCGGCTGCGGGCCGGCCGAAGGCCTGGCG
>NZ_JBOGDD010000581.1:0-4313 GCF_050701675.1 Mycobacterium sp.
GCGCAAAGGTGCGAGAGGCGTGCCAAGCGGACGCGGTGGGGAGAACGACGCGCGCACCTTCTGCCGTCCCTCGCCAGAGCGGCCGGGCCAGTCAGCGGCGCTGCACTTAGGGAGAGGCCCAGGCGTCGGGGACCTACCGACACCTGGGCCCAAGGGTCACACTGAGGGTGACCGCTGTTCCTCGGTGAGGAGCGGCCGGGTGCGCATCTTGATGATGAACCCGCTGGTGACCCAGACCACAGCGGCGAGCATGAGCAAGAACAGGCCCGGACCAAGCAGGGTCAACGGCATCAAGACCACGACGATGAGCACCGCGTATACTCGGTGCACCGTCCGGTGGAAGGCGAGGTCCGTGGTGTCCCGGTACCGATAGAGCCAGGCCAAGGGCAGCATCGTGATGCCGAACGGCAGGAGGACGAACAACACTGCAATGGTCTGCCGGATGATTTCCATACTCAGTTGTATGCCCGCAGGCACTTCTGTCCGCAATAGAAAACCACGAGTGGAGGGTCGAAGTCGGGCGGACAGTAGCCGCCATACCCGTACACGGCATTGTAGACGACATTGTACGAGTACGGAATTCGCGGTGGGACCACGCTGAACACCTGGTTGGGGAGGGTGCCGCCCCATTCGGCGACCAGATCGATCTTCCCGGCCGGCTGCATGTCGTAGCCGATGTGGAGGAAGTGCGTGTCTCCTTGCGGGGCCTCGAAGAACTGATTTAGCACCGAGCTACCCGTACGGCTGAACCATTGCAGCTTCTCGCCGAAGTCTTGGTTCTCCTGCCGATTGCCTCGGGTGAAGCTTGGTGGGATGTTCGACGGGGAGCCGTGGGTGACTGCCTGCCAACCAAAGAGCGCATCGACCGTGGTTTTGTGATCTCCGCTGCCTGTAGTTAGTGAGTCACCCCAGTCAGTGTCTCGTGCGGTCATGTCGATTCTGGTCTTCGGCGATTTGAATGAGTCCGGCCACCACGACGGTTCCTCGATTCCAATGTAGCCGAACGGCCAGAGCGTGAGCGACTGGTTGTAATGGCTCATGCGGATCTGGGTGTACCGTTGGCAGAACGAGGATGAGGGGCTGGCGAGCAGGTCGGCCTCATGGGTCACGACAGTGTTTGAGCTGCCTTCGTCACCGACACCGATGTTCCCAGGCGTCTTGAACGATACATACAGGTTGCACTGCGGGTCTGTGTAAAACGACAGCGAATGCGGCCACCCGAATCCGCTGCTTGTCTCCGCCGCGAACAGAACGCTAGGGAAGTAACATCCATCTCCGTCCGGTGTCCCCGTCGTGACCAGTCCATCCTCGTAGATCAATTGCCCGCCGGACTGCGCGTTGCTAGTACCGGCCACCATATTTTCGGTCGTCAGCGTGCCGTTGTAGAACGCGGCCCAGACGTCGTCGGTGCCCCCAGGTCGATCCACAATCAGTACCTGTGCCAGCCCCGTTCGGGGCCCGAGTGTAAGGAGCGCGATTGCGCAGCCCGCCAATGCAGCTCGTCGTCGCAGACGAGTGAGGAGGAGCATGGCCAGCGGCACGAGCAACACAGTTGCGGATGAACCGTCGGCCGGGGCGATCGTGCACCCGCCTCCAACCTGCGGATTGACCAGTACGGTGAACGACGTGTGGGCGTAGCTCGTGTCGGTCAGGGCAGCGCCAGGATAGGCCAAGAAGTTGGTGATCACGGCAGCGACGGTGATTGATCGCTCCTCGCCAACCGGTGCTTCCCAGAGCCAGGTCTGAATCGCCTGATACTGGGCCGACGTCGGCGTGCTGACCAGGATGCAGGAATCGCCAGCGCACCGGTTTCGATCGATGGTGATGAATTCCGAGAAGAATGGATTTTTATCCATGACGTTGTTGGTCTTCTTGTGCATCCTCACCCGCAACGAGCTGCCCTGGTGCTCGACGAGCTTCACCCACACCACCGGCAAGTTTGGTTCGGTGCGAATACGCACTTCGATGTCTCCGTGCTTGCTCAACACTTTGACCGTATCGTCGGTCGTCGCAACTCCCGTGCAGAACTCATGGGTCTTCGCGTACCCTTTGCAGAAGTAGGCCTTGAGCGGGTTGACGAACGACACCGGTGGCGGCGTCTGCGCCGTGGCGATCGACGCCCACGCTACGCTGACGACAATGGCGGCGCCGCGGGAGATTTGGAGGTGTTTCATCGCAGTTGTCCTCCTCTTCAGGTTGGGTGGCGACGAGCGAAGACAGCGCGGGCGGGCGCTTCTCTCCGGCCACGCCATCGTTGATTCTGCGTCGGCGTGCCGTTCGATCCCCGATCGCCACTCCAGACATTGAACGTTCACACCACTCGCCGGGGGCACGATCCGACGCCGATTCGCACTCGGCGATACCTCCGCCGTTGGTCAGCGCGCAGGACCGCCGACGGTGTCACCGTCTCTCAGGGCGGGCGGGCAGCGCCCGCTCGCCGAGCGACCGTGTGGGGGGCCACGGGCGCTCGGGGTCGATTCGCCCGTCGCCGCATCCTAGCGCCGCGACGCGCTGGACAGGGCCCACACACCGGCGCAGCCCATCTGCGGTCACCCCTCGTGCAGTCGCGCGCCCGTGGCGCCGCCGCCAGGGCGAGGCTTGTCAAGCCGTGCGATCCGCGTCGACCGTTCAAGCTTAGGCTCCTACCTGTCGCCGGTGGCGACCGCATTCACTCTGGTAGTCATGCCGGAGAGGGACGGCCTTGCACCGCCCCTCTCCGCGGTAGCGATGGGCGGCCGGGGGGGGAGACCGCCGCCCATCGGGCGGGGACGAGAGGCCGCCGCGCGTGTCGCGGCAACTCGCATCCGGACATTGGTGGATGTGCACGGTTGGCGACCTCTTGTCCCGCCTGTAGTCGTACGCGTGAAAGGGGACGGCACATCGTGCTCAGCGGACAGCCGGCGGCGGTGCCAGATCAGCATCAATCACCCCCCACTACCCGGGAAAGGTGGACGCAACTGAACTCGTTGATCACCGGACGGCCCGTTTCCTCCGCAATGACACAGGAGTGGCCCGGCGAGCCGGCCGGCAACGGCACCCCACGTCCGAGCATGAAGGTCACCGAGTGCGCGCCGTAGAGTCCCGCCGGGAACCGAGGGATGGCGCGCGCGATATAGAAGTAGCCGTCCCTGGGCTCGAGGGCGCCAACCGCAACCAACTGGGCGAGGCCGAAGCCCTGCGGCAAAACCTCGTACGGCTCGGCCCGTGCGGTCGACACGACCAGCGACGGATCGATGTCGACGACACCGCCCGGGTTAAACCACAGACCCAGCTGGTAGACAGCGGGATCGAACCCGGGCGGGACAACCGCTGGCGGGCTACTCCCCTCCACTATCCCCGCGGGGAGCGAAAGAGTCCCGACGCTGTAGCTGCCGGCCACGATGTCGACGGGTCGGCCGAGCGCGTCTTCCACTGCATTCCGCACCCGGCGACCCTCGGGCGAGTCGTTGGAGTAGAAGTATTCCGACAGGTCGCTGTTTGTCCCTGTCAGATCGGCGACCCGTTCCGCTGCGATCCCGGTCACGCCGCGCGGGCCCGCACCCAGCAGAACGACGCGGCGAACGCGGGAGACGTCGCCCTCGAAGCGCCAGATCACCTCCGCATAGCTCGTCAGGAGCGCGTAGAGCGGGGTGGCGCCCGGCTCGATGACGACGCGCGCGGTCTCGGTGTCTTCGTCTTGACCGGCAATGGTGCTCGAAGAGATGGCATCGCCTTCGTAGACGCCGAAGAGAATAACCTGGTCGTCCGGCGCGACGGCCGGCAGCGTGCGTTGCGGGGCGATCGCGGTCCAGCACCGCGCAAGCGCCGCGTCCACCGCGAGGCAATCGCCCGCGCAGGTGCCGCCTCGTTCGAAGGCCTGGCACAGTGCGGCGCGCTGGCCGGTGCTGTGGCCGCCGGGTGCGTGGTGGCGGACCGACGCAGCCACGGCGCGCAACTTCCGAGCCGCGCAACCCCCATCGTCGGAAACGTGCGCGAGCACCGCCGCCGTGCAGCGATTGATCGTGTCGAGGGCAACGAGTGCGTCGTCGACGCATTCCGCGGGGCCCCGCATCATCCTCGCCCTGATCGAGGCAGCCCGGGAGAGACAGGCGGGATCGACGGACCCCCGCCGCTTCTCCCGAGCGAGGCACCGCAGCGTGCGCTCGAGGCTTCGGGTGCTCAGGCGCTGCAGGTGCGCAGCGCACGGCGCGGCGGCAGCAGCCGCTGCGTCCGCGCGCACGGCGGTCGGGGGCACCAGCAGCAGGCACCCGAGTCCGACCCAGATCAGCGATCGGTGGCGCGTTCGTCGCGACATGGTCAACATCGTCCTGTCC